>JBFGQG010000307.1:0-5192 GCA_041564295.1 Anaerolineales bacterium
AATGACCAACCCGATGGGGAGGGCTTCAACGCCCTCCCCATCTCTTTGTAACGGCAAAGCAATCTCAAAAGTGCCTGCTGCAGTCATGCAACCTTTATTGGCGAACTGCACCACTTCGGAGGAAACCTGATGACAAAATATTTATTCTTTACCGGCGGTGTTGTGAGTTCGGTCGGCAAAGGCGTCACTGCGGCTGCGATAGGACGAGTCCTGAAGGAGCGGGGCTTCACAGTTGCCGTTCAGAAATTGGACCCGTATATCAACGTTGATCCGGGCACCATGAGCCCGTACCAGCACGGAGAAGTCTTCGTCACTGACGATGGCGCTGAAACTGACCTCGACCTCGGGCATTACGAGCGGTTCATCGATATCAGCCTCAACCAGATGTCTAACGTCACCACCGGGCGTGTGTATGCAGACGTCATTGCAAAAGAACGCCGCGGGGATTATCTGGGGGGGACGATCCAGGTCATCCCTCATATCACAAATGAAATAAAGCGCAGCATTGTCAGGCTTGCCAAGAACACTGAAGCTGATTTTGTACTGGTCGAGGTTGGCGGGACGGTGGGTGATATCGAATCGCTGCCGTTCCTAGAAGCCCTCCGGCAGATGCGCGGCGATTTTGGGCGCAGAAAGACCGTTTACGTGCATGTCACCTGGCTGCCGTATATCCGGGCAACCGGTGAAATCAAGACCAAGCCGACTCAACACTCGGTCCGGGAACTGCGGTCGATCGGCATTTCCCCGGATTTCATCATTGCCCGGAGCGATTACGAAGTGAATGATGAAATCGTAGGTAAGATCGCGCAATTCTGCGACGTTGATATCGATGCCGTTATACCCATGCAGACGGCAGATATGCTCTATGAAGTGCCGCTCCTTGTCGAAAATGCCGGGGTTGGTGAACTTTTGCTCGAGCGGGTTGGTATGAAGGCTCGCCGGCAGCCGGATTTCAACGACTGGGAGCGCATGGTGAAAAACATGTGCGCTGAAAAACCGCACGTTAAAGTGGCCCTGGTCGGAAAATATGTTGAGCTGCATGATGCATATATGAGCGTGCGCGAGGCCCTCCGTCATGCTGCCTGGGCGGAGGGAGTTGAGGTCGACATCGCCTGGGTACACTCGGGTGACCTTGAAAAAGACAAGGGTTGGGACGAAGTCACCAGCGCGGACGGCATCATCATTCCAGGAGGTTTCGGCGAACGAGGAATCGAGGGTAAAATCCTGGCTGCCCGCTATGCACGCACCCAGAACGTGCCTTATTTCGGCCTGTGCCTCGGGATGCAGGTGATGGTTATAGAGTTCGCCCGTTTCGTGATCGAAGATGAGAGCGTCAACTCCACAGAATTTGAACCGAACGCGCGTCACCCCGTAATCGACCTCATGCCAGACCAGCGCGACATCTCGGATATGGGTGGCACGATGCGGTTGGGTCTTTACCCCTGCGAACTGCAAAAAGGCACAATTGCTGCAAGGGCGTACGGGAACGACCTCGTCAATGAACGACATCGACACCGGTTTGAATTCAAGAATGCATATCGGGAACCTTTAGCACAGCAAGGCATGGTATTTTCCGGACTTTCTCCTGATGGTCGTCTCGTTGAAATCAGTGAACTGGACAGCAAGCTGCACCCCTTCATGGTGGGGACTCAGTTCCACCCCGAATTCCTGTCGCGCCCGAACCGGCCGCATCCGCTGTTTGCCGCTTTCATGAAAGCGGTGAAGGAACGGTCACAAGCAGAAAAATAAACTTTCAAGAATAAAATGGAGCAACCCCAGGTAATTAGCCTGGGGTTCTTTGGTTAATTCCTCAGGCAGTGCGGAGTGGGCGCGGAGGGACCGTGGATGGGGGATTCAGCTATAATTTCGGTGAGACATGGCAAATCTTTAAGACATGCCATGTCTTAAGTAATTTAACCCGACAGCGGCATTTCTCTGCCAGATCAGACTGACCGTCAGGTATAATGTGCCGGAAATAATCAAAAAAAGATCACAGACTGCAGACAACTGCGGCTGTTTATAAGAGGTGATTTATGGACTCAACCATTGAAATGGTTTACGCCCGCGAAATCCTTGATTCGCGCGGCAATCCGACGATTGAAGTCGAAGTCGGCCTGACGGACGGAAGTTTCGGCCGTGCAGCGGTGCCTTCCGGCGCGTCAACTGGCGTGCACGAGGCGCTCGAGCTGAGGGACGGGGACAAGAACCGCTATCTCGGCAAAGGTGTTCAGAAAGCGGTTGATAACGTCAACGGACCCATTGCAACTATGCTGGAGGGCTGGGAAGCGACTGAGCAAAAGACGATCGATGCAGCGCTCCTCGAGCTCGACGGAACACCGAATAAAGCCAAATTGGGCGCAAATGCCATTCTCGGCACGAGCCTGGCGGTTGCCAAGGCTGCAGCGAACTCGCTCGACCTGCCGCTTTACCGCTACATCGGCGGCGTTTATGCACATGTCTTACCTGTCCCAATGATGAACATCCTCAACGGCGGCGCACACACCGGATGGCAGTCTACCGATGCGCAGGAATTCATGGTCATGCCTTTCGGGGCCGGTTCTTTTGCAGAAGGTGTTCGTTGGGGAGCAGAAATCTACCATGCATTGAAATCGGTCCTAAAAGGACGTGGTTACACGGCGCTCGTCGGAGATGAGGGCGGCTATGCCCCGGCCCTGTCTGCAAATGCGGAGGCCGTTGAAGTGATCCTCGAAGCAATCGAAAAAGCCGGATACAAGGCCGGAACGGATGTGGCGATCGCCCTAGACCCTGCAGCGACCGAACTGTACGATTCGGAAACCGGTCTTTACAACCTTCGCAAAGAAGGCCGCCAGCTAACCGGCGCAGAAATGGTGGCATTCTGGAAAGATTGGGTCAACCAATACCCGATCGTTTCCATTGAAGACGGACTCGCCGAAGATGATTGGGAGAGCTGGAAGTTGCTCCAGCAAGAAATCGGCAGCCGTGTACAGCTCGTCGGCGATGATCTCCTGGTCACCAATCCGGCGCGTGTCCAGCGAGCCATCGACGAAAGCGCCTGCAACGCTCTGCTTGTGAAAGTCAACCAGATCGGTTCGCTCACAGAGACGATCGAAGCCGTAGAATTATGCCAGCGGAACGGCTGGCGCGCTGTCACATCACATCGCTCCGGAGAAACAGAAGACAACACGATCGCCGACCTGGCTGTCGCCCTCAACATGGGGCAGATCAAGACAGGCGCCCCAGCCAGGTCGGACCGGGTCGCCAAGTACAACCAGTTATTGCGTATCGAAGACGAACTCGGTGAAGCTGCCGCTTACGCAGGATGGAGCGCTCTGGCCGTCAGGAAATAAAAGGTTTCGTGGAAAGTTTACTGAACGGGATGGGCTAGGTCAGCCGGATCATCCGTCCTCCGTTTATTGTAAAAAGACACAGCCCGCCTTTTACATGGCGGGCTGTTTTCATTATTCTAAAGGTTCTTCAAATTCCAGTTCGGGGAATTCCAGATTACCGTCATCGTCCGGCTCCTCGGCTTCTTCCTCCGGCATGAGGTTAAGCGCCAGCGGCTGCATCGCTTCGTCGACTGTCATGCCTTCGCGCCGCATTCCGGGTGCCGGTGTCCCGCAGTGTGGGCAAAGGTTCCAGGCCAGGTCCATAAGGTAGGAGCAGTGGTGACAGGGTTTTTTTTGCTTGGTATGGCAGTGGGGGCAGACGAGCCAGTCGTCCTTTGTATGTCGCCCGCAGCCGGGGCATGTACGGGCTTCCTCGATCGAACGCAATAAGGCCTCTTCTTCCAGGGTATGCTGATATTCTTCTTCCAGCGTGTAGGTCGGCCGCAAAATGAGGTATATGACGATACCCGGCAGGAAAAGGACGGCCACGACAAGTACAGCCAGGAACCGGATGAGCGGGTCCTTTCCGCGATCGCGGATGTCACGATAAGTCCAGACAATCAGGCTTACCCAAAGGGCGACGATAAAAGCGGCCCCCCAGGCGGTAAGACCTAATAGTACGCTGCTCAGTAAGGTGGGATCGAGGGTCATAAGTCTGTTCCTGGCTTGCGGCGGGCGCGCCGCGAACACCCCCGATTATAGCAGTGTATACTTTTTCGCAAAACCCAAAAGTCGACGATTCGGGAAGTCGGCAATTCAGCAAATTACCAGATGGGATTACGATGCCTTCTTCCAACGGTTCTCCCTCCACTTACCGCATAGCAGACCTGGACGCGCGGGACAGGCCTCGAGAACGGCTTGCGCAATTGGGCCCGGAGTCGCTTTCTTCAGCTGAGTTGATCGGTATACTCCTTCGCGTGGGCGTGCGGGGTGAAAATGCAGTGGAGGTGGGGCAGCGTCTTCTGCAGACTTTCGGTGGGATCAGCGGACTTCACCAGGCCGACTATCCGGAATTGACTCAGCAGAGAGGGATAGGAAGCGCGAAGGCAGCCCAGATCAAGGCCGCTATAGAACTCGGACGCAGGCTGGTGCAGGAATCACCTGCAGAAAAACCTGCCGTTCACAGCCCCCAGGACGCCGCAGCGTTGATCCAATATGATATGGGCGCATTCGAGCAGGAACACCTCCGTGTGATGTACCTGAACACGCGCAACCGGGTGTTGGGGTGGGAAGATGTCTACAAGGGGTCGCTCAACCAATCACAGGTGCGAATTGGGGAGCTATTCAAAGGAGCGATCCGGCGGAACGCGGCATCGGTCATTATCGCCCACAACCATCCATCGGGCGATCCGTCCCCCAGTCCGGACGACGTCGCGATCACCCGGGCCATAATTGAAGCCGGTCGCTTGTTGGATGTCGAAGTGCTAGACCACCTGATCATCGGGCGCGGTAGATATATTTCTCTGAAAGAACGCCGGCTGGCTTTCCAGGACCAGTGAATTTCATCCGGTCTGGCGGATTTCAAATTTTTTGAACTCGCCTTCGGTTTCACCCCAGTCGACATGCAAGTCGGAAACGAAGGCCCCACGCGGGCCTTTCCTAACGGCAAGGGAAAAGCGGTTCAGTTGTTCGACGTCCCCTTCAGCTTCAATTTCAACTGTGCCGTCCCAGCGGTTGCGGACCCAACCTTTCACACCATATTCTTCCGCTTTTTGTGCAACGAAATATCGAAAACCCACACCCTGGACGCGACCTTCGACGCGGGCCCGAAAACGCCGTATCGGTTGATCCGAAGCAGACATTTTATTTGCTCCTTTTCAGACC
>JBFGQG010000308.1:0-5169 GCA_041564295.1 Anaerolineales bacterium
GTCTATTCGAATAATACCATCCGTGGTCTCTTGAGTTTCGCCTAGGCAAAGAGGTATCGTGCCGTCGGCGCCGGGGTGGTGGAACTGGTAGACACTGGGGACTTAAAATCCCCTGGGCTTCGCCCGAGGGGATTTTCTGTTGGGCCTCCAAGGGTCTAACCCGAAGTTGTTCTTACACTAAAGGAGCAAACGATGGGCAAAAAAGAATCTGTCGCAAAATCAGGCCAACGAAACTTCCAGCTAACAGGCGCCAGATTTTTGGGAAATACCATTCCGGAGTGTGCGCGAACAGGCAGCCCGGTCTTATCCGTTTCCTACTGGTTTTTGTTTGCCATTTCCCCGACCATTTTGGCCTGTTCGGCTTTAAATTCCGCCAGTCTCCGGGCAACTTCGTCTTTCGCCTGTTTACGACTGTACCCGTACTTCACCTGAAGCATCGTGGCGTATTTATCCAGTTTGTTGGCCGACTTATCCACTTTCTTCAGATCAAATTCACCCATAAGGCTCCACCACGCGGTTGTCTGGCTGCGTATTTGTTTCCAGTTGTTGTCGAAAACTTTATTATTCATGGATTCTCCGGTGTGTTGATTGTAGGATCGGATTCGGGTAAATCTCCTTCATTCAAATGCCTTGACCAACGCCTGCAAATAGCAAACAAGTGTGTCGGATTCCCGTGAGGCAAATTTCAAAGCATTCTTGGCTACGAACTGCGGCCAGCGAAAGCAATCGAGCCGTGGGCGTGGAAGGAACCTTGTTCGTATAAGACAATGTTCCCCTCTGTGCAACAGATCCGAGATATGTTTTTCGTTGGCACCACATTTGTTTTTATCCGCATCATGCACAGAGTTTTATGGCCTAACGCTTGCGATCAAACGGCGCGTGTGCGGGTTCCGTAATTTGTTTAAGGCTTTTGCTACGATTTGGCGGACGCGTTCGCGTGTCACCCCTTCTCGTTCGCCTATCTCTTGAAGCGTCATGGCCACGCCTCCGTCAAATCCATATCTCATTCTCAACAAGCGCGCCTCGCGCGGAGAACAATAAACATCAATGAGGTCTTGAAGCTGTACGGCAAAAAGCTCATCTATGACGACCTTTTCCGGATGGGGCCCGGATTTGTCTTCAATAGTGTCTCCGAAAGCCAGATCTGCGTTATCCGAAAGGGGCTGGTCGATTGATAAAGGTTGTCGAATCTGGAGAAGCAGTTCTTCCAGCTTTCCAACCGACATGTCCATTGCCTGAGCCATGTCATGAAAGGATGGTTCATGGCCCAGTTTCAGGGAAAGGCGTTTGTGGATACGATTTAAATTCGACACTTTCACTGAGATATGTGCGGGTAAGCGAATTGTGCGGCTCTGATCTGAAATCGCTTGTCCGATCGCCTGCCGAATCCACCAGGTTGCGTATGTACTGAACTTGAAGCCTAAAGTGTGATTGAATTTCTTCGCCGCTCGTAGCAAGCCAACATTGCCAGACTGAATGAGATCCTCCAAAGGCAGGCCTCGATTCTGGTATGACTTCGCAATACTAATGACAAGTCGAATATTGGCTTCAATAAGGTGGCAGAAAGCTTCTTGGCCGTTATTGATCCTTAGCTGGAGCGCCCAAGAATTCCTGCCAGGATTTTCTTCGTTCAAAAGCGTCTGCCGGGCTTTTTCTCCGTCATCAATTCGCTCAGCAAGATTGGTTTCTTCTTCCCTGGACAGCAGCCTGTGATTTGCCGCCTGATAGAAGAAAAGTTGGATCGAATTAAGCGGTTCTGATTCGTCTGAAATGAAAGATGGAGTCTCTATCCCTTTCACGAGCGCCGCGGTTTATGTATTTGCAAGGAATGCGATTTTGTCCAAAACATTAAATTTCCTGGGCTGGCATTGCGGCAAATGCTTTCAGCATACCCGGCACACCCGTTTCTTGCGAGGGAGGTGACAGGAGTTCAGCCTGGGTGATCTTGTTTTCAACTATCGTCAGCAACCATTCCGATGGGTAAAAGTTCACCTTTAATCCACTGGCCGGGATTCCAGGACGATCAAAAACGGACATATCCATTGGCCGATTGTGTGTACCCTCACTATTCTCTGTGACTCGTACCGCATTGCCTTCCGCATCAATTTTGCCGATCCGGATCTTCAAATCAGGCAACGCGGACTTTAATGCTTCTAAGAACGTGATCCAGGCCGCTTTGTCCAGGGGTGTATCGGTCAGGCCAACCAGCGCGAAATCAGGCGAGAGATATTTCCCAGCTTTCTCTGCCCCCATCAAACTGAATGTGCCAAAATAGACCTTCACGATATCGATGGGATTGCTGGTCATACGATGCTCTCCTTTTCATCCAGACCAGCGCCAGTGTCGAGGGACTGCTGTTCAAAACGCCAGGCTCATGGATCTCATCTTGACAGGAGATATTCAGTTTTTGATCAATGGAGTTAGGTCCCCGCTCAATTTGCGAGGGGAAGGCATTCTATTGAAACTGCCTGAAGAATGAGGGGTATGCGTCAAGTATACTCGATTTGGATGAAATTCATACGATCGGCACTGAAAAAAAGATATTGGTCGCGTTTTTCGCTGAGGATATAAACGGAAATTCAAAGGGGAAAGTCAAAAACCGATGTCTTTTTATTTGCCGCATATTTGGATTGTCCTGATCAGTGTGAATATTCAACTATGGACTGTCTCTACAACCTGGTCCAGTAAAAGGCAGGTAATACTTTGATAATTATTGGCTACCAATGTCCTTTCAAATCGGCAAGGACACTGGACGATCGAACGCCGACGGCGTTCGATTCGGGAGAAAATCGGATCGATTTTCTCCACCCTACAAATAAGAATGTAGAATTTTCCGCAAGCGGAAAATTCTCCCGAATCGAGCCGGAAGCTCGATCAATTCCCCTGGTACCCTTTAAGCCATTGGGTTGCGGAGATGGAGCTACACTCCATCTCTTGGAGAACGGGAGTGCCGTTCTCCACACTTTGATTACGTTGAAGTTTTGGCTTTGCCAAAACTCCCGAATCGTGGCGCAGCCACGATCACTGCCATGCGCTCGGAACAAAACCCTGCGGGTATTGTTCTCGGAGAATGTCCCTTCGGTCCATTCTCCACCCCAATCATCCGATAAAAAACGTGGAGAAATGGACGAGAACTTCCTTGAGAATGGCATTGTCCAACAATCACTCCCCAATGAACTTGTCATCCGGATCTTTTATGAAATCGGATGAAAGCGGTGAGAGTGTTGAAAAAAAACGGCCATCGTCAATCGAAACGATCACTCTCAAATCACCACCCGGCTCGTGAGGGCTATCCCAGAAGACCTCGATTTCAAGCGTGTAGGAAACTCCACTCGCACCCGACCTTTCAACCACCTGTGGGGATCCCATCAGCTTCAAAAGATCCGAATAGCTCATCGCGCGGTAACGAAGGAGCTCCGCAGCCAAAATGCCTTGTGCTTCGTCTTTGTTCATTACGCCTCATCTCCGAGCCGCTTTAGCTTTGCGGCGGTCTCACTGTTTGAAAAGCCAATATCCTCATGTCCCAATTTTAATCAAAACCGGTGCGAGACCAAAATGCTGGGCTCAGGACAAAGGGTCCCATCGAACGGACGAGGAAGCGTTATCAGCTGCGGACCTGCACGGATGATGTTGATCTCAATGTGAAGCTCGAGGCCCGTGAAAAACATCTATAATTATGTTCGGCCGCAAATATCCTACGAAGGGAAAACCCCCTGTGCGGTGAGAAGACTCTCTTACATTACCACTCAAAGGAATTTATGGCTTTCCAGACAGATATCATGCGGGTCCTCAAAGAAACCAGCCGCACCTTTGCGATTCCGGTCGCTTTATTACCGGGTAAGTTGAAAGAAACGATTTCGTTTGCTTATTTATGTATGCGAGCCATCGATGAAATTGAGGACCATGCCTCCCTGGACAACCAGGAAAAAACGGCGCTATTGCGTAAAACCAGCCAGAATCTGCAGGCGTACGCCTATTCGAATTCCAAAATCGACAAAAACGAGCTAAACACTGTCTTTGCACCTTATCAATCAATGCTTCCCGAAGTAACCCTGAGACTGGAAGAATGGCTGGCAAAGACACCCAAAGAGATTGCACCTCGCCTGGTCGATGCAACCGCCAGTATTGCTGACCGGATGGCGTTCTGGGCAGAAATAAACTGGTTGATCGAAAGCGAATCGGATTTAAACAGCTATACATTCAGTGTCGCCGGAGCAGTGGGACTGTTAATCTGCGATATCTGGGCATGGTTTGACGGCAGCCAGCTGGATCGCGCCAATGCAGTAAATTTCGGCCGCGGCCTGCAATCCGTAAACATTCTGCGCAACCGGGAAGAGGATTTGCAGAGAAAGGTTGATTTTTTACCCCGCGGATGGTCAACAGGGGATATGGCCGCCTATGCCCGAAAACACCTGGGATCCGTCAGATCAGAAATAAAATCGATGCCGGAACACTCCTACAACCATTTCGTTAAAATCCCACTGCACCTGGCGGAAGCGACAATAGCGGCGATTGAAGCGGGTCGATCTAAATTATCTCGCGAAGAGGTACTGTCCATCAGTGGAATGTCATAAATCGCGGAAAGGATTTTTTTGCTCAATGGTTCGCCTGAAGATTGATAATAATTTCCTGCTGTAAAAGTATCGTTGTGAACAAAGACGAAATCCTTCCAGTTACGCGTTGGGTCGCAGGCACAGTCGTTTTAGCGCTGGCGACCGCATTTACCGTTTTGTTTTTTATGCCGGATCGAACAGGCGAACTCTTCGCCTGGCCAATCCAACCCAATCTGTCATCCATGTTTCTGGGCGCAGCCTACCTTGGCGGGGCCTGGATCCTATTCCAGACCGCGGTCGGCAAATACTGGCATCGTGTCCAGGCCGTGTTTCCGGCCGTAGTGATCTTCACCAGTTTCATGCTGGTCGCCACCATGCTGCACTGGGATCGTTTTACCCACGGCAGCCTCGCTTTTATACTCTGGGTATTCCTCTATGTGGTTTCTCCTTTCCTGATCCTTGCACTCTGGATAACCAACCGGCGAACAGACACGCATGAACCTGAACCGTCTGACGCCGTGGTGTCCGCCACGGCACGACGTATCGTCCGTATCATTGGAGCCGGCGTCCTGATTGCGATCACGGCGGGCTTTCTATACCCGACCCCGGTAATCAA
>JBFGQG010000309.1:0-5137 GCA_041564295.1 Anaerolineales bacterium
GCCTTCTTTCAGGATCCGGGGCTGCCCTGGACCAACAACCGTACGGAGCAGGCCATTGGACGCATGAAAATGCGAGCCAAAACCACACGAGGCTACAAGACCCGCTCGGGAATGTTGAACGGCCTGCTGATTTCAAGCACAAATCTGAGCTGAACGGGTGCCAGGGGAGGGGGAAGGTGCGCAATTCGCGTGGGTCTACAAAATCGCCCACCAGATTTGGGACAGCGTCAAATTATGTTAGAGTTTCATTTACGATCTTTTTTCGTATATAAAATAATGGTATGATGCACGCAATCTGCAGCGTCAGATAGGTGAACCTGGCTTTTTTCGGCCAGGGACCGGCCAACCATTCATGTCGTTGAAATTATCGGTTTTTGTATGATTACATTGTTATGAGGAAACTTAACAACATGGAAGATAAAATCACCATTATCGAAGGTCCGCCCCCGACGTTTGAAGCCGTCCCTGATGGATGGGTACAGGGCATCAGCGACAGCCCGATCTTCTCCGGTGTTGTTGCGACTCGGCTTCGCACTTTCGATGGTTCAGCGCTCGTTGAGCGCTGCCAGAATGCCTGGAAAAGCCGCCAATCAATCCACCTCGAGTACAAGAACATGGAAGGTTTGCGAGAAGAAGCCCCGATTGTGGCCGCCCGGAATGTTTTGACGGATGAAGGCGACATGCTCATCCTGTGGATCCGTCTGCCGGATGAAGATCTCGAACTCGAAATCGCTTATGATGATGAGTTTGAAGATGATGAATTCGACGAAGACGACGACGAAATGGATTTCGACCTGGGACTGGGTTCTGTCTAAGGCACAAAATAGACCTGTAGAACCTCCCGCCGACCGGCGGGAGGTTCTGCGTTTAAACGCCAGGCTGCGCTTTGATTGTGCTACACTTGAGGTGTTTAAGCGAGACATAACGACTGATCAATGCCTTGTAGACCTTTCATTACAAGCAGAATCTGGAGGACAGAAAATGGAAGATTCCGTAATCCTGACTGACCTGAGTGAAGGTGTGCTCACGCTCACGCTGAACCGGCCCAGGGCGAATGCCTTTGATACAGACATGGCAAAACAGCTCACCAGGATGTTCCGCGATGCCGGTCGAAACGACGAAGTGCGCGTCATCGTGATAACCGGTTCGGGGAAGTTGTTCAGTGCCGGGCAGGATGTCAGTGAATTTGGAGAAAGCGGGGAACGTTCGTTTCGCAGCCATCTCCAGGCTACTTACAACCCCATGATCTTGCAGATGCGGCGGCTTGAAAAACCTGTTATTGGCGCAATCAACGGTGCCGTAGCCGGCGCTGCTTTAGGCATCGTCCTCGCCTGCGATCTCCGTATCGCGGCAGATTCGGCCCGTTTTGTCGTCGGTTTCCTGGGCATTGGCCTGGCTCCTGATTCTGCAGTGTCCCTGATGCTGCCGAAGCTGATTGGCCTGGGCCGTGCAGCTGAATCTGTGTTCACAAACGAACCAATTACTGCCGAGCAGGCGCTTGCCTGGGGACTGGTCAACCGGGTTGTTCCAGCAGATGAGCTGGCGCAGGCTGCTGCCGATTGGGCAGCAGCACTTGCGCGCGGCCCCATTCATGCCATGGGCCTATCGAAGCGGGATTTCAATAAAGCTGTCCTGCCGAACCTTGAAGATGTGCTTGATTACGAAGCGCACAACCAGGAGATCGCCGGAAAACGCCCCGAACACAGGGAAGGCATCGCGGCCTTCCGCGAGAAACGCACCCCGAACTACACCTGATCCACCGCTATTTTTGAGGTGTGATCGTACCGGTGCTGAGATTCAGCAGAAACTTGTTTCCGTCCGGGTCCTGAAGTATCGCCGTGGATTCAGAATCCCATGCCGCGTGGACATAACCGTTCGGTTCAGCTTCCACCAGGATCGTATTTGCCATCGTTTCAAGATCCAGCAGTGCGATGATGGACTTCGCGGCGGGGTTGAAACATTCACCCCGCATCACGTACAACATCCGCTTGCCCGAAGGTGAGATTTCCGCAGAGTACAGGTAATAATCATCCACTGGTGCTTCGGACCGTGCCATTTCACCTCCGAGCGTGTCCCAGAGGACAAAGTCCGGCTGTACCCAGAGGACCATCTTCTTGCCGTCGCCGGTTTGCGGACCGGCGCCGGGAAGCCTTTCGACGACCATTTCCTGGGTATCGATCCTGGAAACACCCGGATTCCAGACTCCGCACGGTGCGCCATCCGGCACACCTTCTCTTGCCTCATCGAAGTAGAAATACCGATCGTCGGTCGTCCAGAAGCGTCCGTTGAAGCCGAAAGCGCCCAATCCGCCGCAGTACTGCAGCTGGCGGGCGACTTCGAACTGAGTGCCGTCTTTGGGGGTGACCAGGAGCAGTTCGTAAGCCATCTGCTGTTCACCCATTCCTGGGACCGAACTGCATTCATAGCGGACGACTTCAACGATAAAGGTATTGCCTGCCGTGGGGGATTGCTGGACGACCTCAGGCGCCGAAGCGGACAGGATTGCTGCAATGATCTCGTTTTCCGTGAGATCCGGCTGATCCTGGGTCGGTTCGGGCTGCACCTCTGTTGTAGGCGTGGGTGTAGCCGTCGCCGTTGGGATCACTATGGGCGTTGCTGACGGTTCAAGGGTTGAAGTTGATGTTTCTGATGCTCTTGCAGTCGCAGATGAATTATCAGCCTGCGTCACTGCGACTGTAGCTGGTGCATCCGGACTGCAGGCTGCCAGTATTGCACCGGCGATGAAGAGTGCCGCTAACCGGCGAAAGGATTTGAAGCGTTGAACATTCATGGGAGACCTCTTTATAGAATATTGGCGTGTGAACAGGTCCCTGACGAAGCGCTTCGCCGGAATGTTCCATTTTAAAAATAATGGTCTAGGGATCTAACGCAGGCTGATGGCGGCCAGGGTAATCAACCCAAAGATCAATCCGATTCCGAGCGCAGCCAGGAAGCCCTGGCCATCGTTGCGGCTGTCGATAAGGCGCACACGCGGGGGATTGACTTCCATATTGAAGACTGGTCCGGCAAACCAGGTGAAAGCGATGCCGGATAGCAGCCCGCCGATATGGCCCCAATTATCAATCCCAGCCTGCATGCCAATGATCAGGTTGATCACAGCGAGTGAGATGATGCGGTTCAGCATCACGCGGCTGCGAGAGCCGAAAATTTGACGATTCTGGTAGATAAAGATGCCCTGGGCAGCGAAAATGCCGAATATCGCCGTCGATGCGCCGAGGGAATTGGCATCCGTAAGCAGGAAAGACATCACGTTTCCGGCAAAGCCGCTGACCACATAGAGCAGAAAAAAGCGCCACGAGCCGAATGTCTGTTCCAGGAACGGACCGATCGCATAAAGCGCGTACATGTTAAAGCCGATATGGAGCAGCCCGCCGTGCAGGAGCATCGGTGTGAACAGGCGCCAGAGCTGACCGCTCTCAATCAAGCGGTTGACTTTCATCCCGAATGATGCGGGGAGGTCTCCGGCCAGCAAATATTGTGAAGCGATCTGCCCGAGATAGACGAGAACCGTCAGGGCAAGGATCGTGTAGGTCACCCGCGGGGGATTTTGCGGAAAATCAGCCGGCAGCAGCCGGACGGGTTGGGGTTCAGGCGGATTTTCCGACTGAACGGGCTCTTCATGGTAGGCTTCGGTCATAAGGATACCTTGCGGTGGGCGACTTTGAGGTGCTCGGTCTTGATGATAGCCGCGATGGCGTCGACCGTGCATTCCAATTGCCCTTCTTCATTCTCCACCCTGTAATCAAATTCGGGCAGACGGTCGATTTCTTTGCGCGCCATTGCCACCCGGACACGCAGCGAATCAATGTCGTCCGTATCGCGCGCCATTAACCGTTTGACCAGGATTTCATCCGAGGAAGTCAGGTAAATCAATACAGCCTCAGGGTGTTTCTTGCGGATGGTCGCAGCGCCCTGAACGTCCACGCGCATGATGACGTCGTAGCCGCTCTCAAACGCCTTGCGCAGCTGTTCTTTGGGCACGCCTTTGTAGTCATTATAGACCCGGGCGTATTCGATCAATTCGTCGTTTTCGATCATATGGACGAACTCGTCTGTAGAAACGAAGATATAGTCCACCCCGTCAACTTCATTTTCACGCGGCTCGCGATTGGTTGCGGTGACGACGAAATGCAGCGGAAGCTTGCGTTTTTTGAGTTCGTGGAGCACGGAGTCCTTCCCGACGCCGGATGGGCCGGAAATGACGATCAAAAGCGGGTGTGTACCTTCGTAGTCTTTAGTTTTGACATCCATAATTGTTAGACGAGCGGCCAGGGGTAGGGCCTGCTGTGTTTTGGTGGCGATGGGAACACCCGATATTTGATCAGGTGGTATGTACGGTGTTTCATCGCCGCAATTTCTCTTTCCGTAAGGTGTTTCTGCAAGGAATTGAGGAAATCGGTGTCCGAATCAAAAGCCTCGTGAAAGGATTTCAGATCTTCTAACAGGTTATCCGGGAGCGGCGTCTCTGAGAAGTCCCAGAGAACCGTGCGGAGTTTCGGCTCTTCATGAAAGCAGACGCCGTGGTCGATCAGCCAGATGTGGTTGGAAGAGTCAACGATAAAGTGGCCGCCTTTCCGATCTGCGTTATTGATGAGTACGTCAAAAACGGCGGCAGGTTTCAATCGATTCCGGTCTTCATCTGAGAAGTTGAAGAAATGGTACTCGACGTCATGTTCGATGAATGCCTGGAGGGAACCTGGCCCCATAGGGCCAGATTTTCGGTAGATGGTGGGCGGCACGAGCTCCCATCCGAGCTGTTCGCTCACCAGGTAAGCGACTAATTCCCGGCGCGCGAGAGTGGGCGCTTCGAAATCCCAGAGCGGCCGGACACCCTGAGTCGGCTTGTAAACAGCCTTGATTTTCTCGTCGCCGCAACATACATTTACAAGCAGCGTGTAATTCGATCCCCAGAGGAACTGACCTTCCAGGGCAATTTCTCCGGTTTCCAGTATGGAGATGGTGTCCATGCGATTCAGTGTTCGGGCAGGCGGATTAATCGATCCGGTGGCCGTTTTTCTTAGGGCAGAAATGGGCTTCATCAGGGTTCATCGGCGCGCCACACTGCGGGCAGAGCGGGCGTCCACGTGAGACGATCTCCATCCCCCAATGTGCGAGC
>JBFGQG010000310.1:0-5137 GCA_041564295.1 Anaerolineales bacterium
ATTTCTATTTGAGAATGCCAGGCCTTATGTGTATCCAGGCATTAACCACGCCCGGTTTTATCATCCATACAAGACATAATTAGTTTCAAAAGACTGATCAGGCGTTCGTCTTGCCGGTAGAAGAAGATGTCATCCACAGCGATTGTGCACCATCTTTTTTGGCGAATAACTCTGACCAGATCATGAAAATGAGTGCACCGGCAACCAGGATCACAGCCAGCGAGGTCACGATATCTGCAGATGGTGCATTTCCGCTCTGAGCCGAAAAGCGAATGTTCCCGTTGTCGATTTCAGAGGGGATATCGGCATCGAAAGTTGCTGCACTCGTTGACTGAGTCACACCGAAAAGACTGATCAAAAGAGCAGCGATGACCAACCATAAACCGATTTTCAGTAAGTTTTTCATGACGTTATCCTTTTTAAAAACTTGTCCCGGGTTTGGCTGCCCGGGATTTGTGTAACTTACACTTACAACGGCAGCCCGACTGTCATATGGTTTGCACCACTTAGACCGCGGCTTTGCGTCCCGGCCTTTCGCCCGGTTTGCCTTTTTCTATGTGCGAAAAATTCGGTTGTAAGGTTCAAACAAAAAACTCCCGGAGGGGGTTGCCCGGGAGTGTGCTTATCAAACGTTCGCTCTGGCAACCCGACTGTCATATGGTTTGCACCACTTAGACCGCAGCTTTGCGTCCCAGCCTTTCGGCTGGTTTGCCTTTTTCTATTTGCGAAAAACCTTCTATTTTATTTTCTAAAAGTATTTTACTCGTTATTACCTGGAAATACAATTCAATTATAAGAGAAGATGGATATTATTGGTGTGCTTTGTCTCAGATCCGGTGGGTAAATTCCACGGGTCCAACTTTCATTCGAGTACCAGGCCAAAACTCGTCCCTTTGAACTTGATGGTGACATTAACGCCGTGCATAATCTCTTCCAGCCAGGCAATAACACGCGGAGCGTAGCTCTCATTCAGCGTTCCGAGGATCAAGACTTTGCCCGAGCCTCCGTCGATACCGAGGACAACGCCAAACTGCTGGCTGATGCCGTCAATGAACTCACGGTCTAGATAATACTTCTGACCGTTGGCCAGCCGCTTGCTCAGCATCTGGCCGGCATAGCCGTTCCGCATGCGCGAGATGGTGCTCCGGCTGGCAGGCGACCCTAAAAAATCAAGGGCCTGCTCGATTTCACGCGTGGTCAATCCTAACTCGCTCATCCAGGCAGCCAGGTATTGGACCCGGAATGCCACCAATGAACGGCTGACGCGTTCCGGATAGTCCCGAAATGTGCGGTTGCAATCCGAACAGCGAAATCGGAATCCTGTAGTGGTATCCGAATCGGTATTGACCAGCTTCCGATCAACCGAGCCCCAACGCTGCAAAACCTTGCTGCCGCAATAAGGACACTCCGAAGGGCGGTCAGGGTCTGCTGCTTGTATCGGAAGAAGTTTAACCACGATCATGAGGACCTTCCTTAACGTATAAATGGATAATTGAATATTATTCCTTAATCGTCTCCGTTACGCACTTTTTCGAAATAACGCCTGGCTTCCTGCCGGATCCAGGTCTTTTGTGAATCTAAAAATGGACGCACTCGCTCGGCAGCCTCGGGCGCAGCAAGCAATCGCAGCCCGTAAACGGCGTGACCGGCGACCTGCGGGTCTTCAAGTAAATTGATGAGCGTGGGAACCTGTGCGCGGCCCCCGTACCTGCCCAACAGCATGGTGAAGCTCTCCCTACCTTTGCCGAAACGCCGGTCGAGACATACAGTTCGAATCGCTTCAAATACCGTTTCGTTGCGCCTGAACTGCCGGTGGCGCTGCATGATCTGGCGAAATGCTTCGCCAAGCGCCCAGGTCAACGATTCATAGCGATACCATGTGATCAGTTCGTTGCGATGTTCGATGGTGGTGGCGGTTGTAAACCTGTCGAGCCAGGTCTCCGCGGTCTTCAACAGCGTGAGAAGGTCGCTTTCCGAAAGATTCTCGGAATCTCCTAACTTAGCAATTGCTCCGGGCAATTCCTGCTGTCCTGTATTCTCTGCAATCACTGACAATATGGACATGGTTCTGGCATGCCGCCCGCATCGGATTATTAGAAATAGAAGTGCAGGATTTAATGAAGGCCCGAATACGCCAGCCAGCCTGGTTATATTGTACACAATTCTTGAAATATTTCCTTGCTATCAGAACCGTATCGATCGTGTTGGTTTGATACGCTATGGATCTACAGCCTCTCGAACCCAGCCGGCCTCTTGGAGTGCTTCCTGGATCGCTCCAGCGACGGCTTTAATAAAAAGCGGGTCAGTGTTGAGCGAAGGCGGTCTTTCCAGCCGGACCCCATGTGCACGGGCAACCGTCTGGGCGAGGATATCGATGTCATAAAGGATTTCGACATGATCGCTGACGAATCCTACAGGGACGCTCACGACATTCCGTATCCCCCTTTTTGATAATTCGACGAGGTGATCCTGGATCTGGGGTCCCAGCCATGGTTCCGAACTGCGCCCGGCGGACTGGTAGCTCCACGTCCAGCGGTCCGGAGACAGGCGGGCCTGGTCGGCTACCAGGCGGGCCGTCTCACGCAGCTGCGCATCGTATGGGTCGCCCATCTGCAGAATGCGTTCCGGCAGGCTGTGCGCGCTGAACACGACATGGACACCTGCTCTTTCAGCCCGAGGCCACCTGGCAAGCCCATCCTGTACGCGGTTTGCCAGCGCTGTGATCAGGCCGGGTGCGTCGTGATAGCTTTCTACATGGGCAAATTCGATCTGACCGCGATGCGCCGTGAGCCCGGAGGCGATCTTTTCCTGGTATTTAGCAATGCTCAGTTTGCTGTAATGCGGCGCCATGACGATGCTGACCGCCCGCCGGATTCCATCGGAGACCATTTCGCCGACGGTATCTTCAATCCAGGGCTTCCAATGGCGCATCCCCAGATAAAAGCGGTACTGCGCCGGATCGAAATGGCGTTTTACGGCCGCGACCTGGGCCTGGGTCAGTTCAAGCAGCGGTGATTTGCCGCCGATTTTCCGGTAGTTTTCCGTGATTTCATCAATGATGGACTGTGGAGTCGGGCGTCCTTTGCGGATATCTGCAAGATATGCAGGGACATCTTCAAGCGAATCCGGACCTCCGTAAGCCATAACGAGTATGCCGATTGTGTTATTCTTGTGCATTGTAGGATTTTTCTCGTACAGTCTGGAAACCGTCTGTTATTTCTTTTGCCAGGCGACTCGCCCAACGAAAAACGGACCCAGGTTGGTCAGAAATTGCGATGTTTGCCGGGTTTTTCGCATTCGTTCAACCATTGCTGAAAGCGGATGCAGGTCGTGACCCAGCAGGCCGATAACGAAATCGTTGTCGTGTTTATCGAGGCCGAAACAGGCCAGGCGGATGTCGAAGGCCAGGTTGGCTTCGCCGTACGCGCGCCCAATTCCGCCGTGCTCCATCAGGATCGTGCGCTGTTCATCGGGGGACAGGTTTGCAAACGCCCCCGAACGCCGCACGGGATACCAGACCGCCCAGCGCAGTCCCGGATCGGTGACGCGCTCGATGGGGCGGTGAATCAACACACGCTCGAGGTCCGGTTCGTAGCCGATCGCATAGGTCCGGCCGAGCATGGTGTATTCGGGTTTGAGCTGTAATGCATTGAACGGCTGGGATCGGAGCAGAGGCCGGACGGTTCTTACGAAGTGGTCCGGATCTTCGGCAAATGTCAGCAGGCCGATGCCGCTCGGGTCGTTGAGGTCTTCATACAGGGCACCACCGACGCCTGCTTCCTCCAGGCGCTGTGCGTATGCGGCCACATCCTCTACACCGCTGAAAGCCAAGAACTGCATAAAAAGTCGCCGGTCGAGGGAGATCTCGCTGCCGTCGTGGCTGCGGCCTTTTTCTGCCAGGCTGACGCTGTCGGACGCCTGTTTCATCTGGATATTGAGTGCCATTGATGCTCCCATTTTTTCTTTTTCATTGCCAATAGGAATGGCGCAAGTGTAGTGGAAGCAATCTCCAGGGTAAACGGAGGTTCACGGAGATTTGCCGGCGTTAAAATGAGTCTTTTTTAAGGTGAAGCCGGGTATTTCCGAAATCGAGACAGGCTTTGCTGCAACTTTTCCTGCTTTACCTTGTAGTACTATACGAAAATGGATGCACCCGCTGATCGCGTTCTCGTCAACCGTGTTCGCCAGGGTGAGGTTGAGGCATATGGTGACCTGGTGAGGCGCTATCAGCAGTCCGTCTTCAACGTCTGCTACCGGGTCTTGCGGAACAGGCAGGATGCCGAGGACCTTACCCAGGAGGCGTTGGTGCGTGGATTTGAGCGCCTGGACACGTACGACATTGACCGCCCGTTCGGCCCGTGGATCCACCGGATCGCTGCCAACCTTTCGATCAATGTCCTTAGACAAAGGAAGCAGCTTCTGCCGTTGGACGAGGAGCGAGAGCACCACCCCGGCGACGAGGTCCCGCAGCCGGAGAAAGCCCTCATGCAGGCTGAGCGAAAAACAGACATCCATTCTGCGCTCGCCGAACTTCCACCGCACTACCGGGCAGTCGTAGAACTGCGCCATTTCCAGGACTTGAACTACGAAAAGATCGCCGAAACGCTGGGGATCCCCCTCAATACTGCGAAAAGCCATCTTTTCCGGGCTCGCAGGTTGCTGGCACAATTGTTGAAAATACGATGATCAGGTTAAAAGAACACCCATCCCAAGATACGTTTTTTACATATCTTGATAAAAGCATGTCTTCTGCGGAGAACGAGGTGCTCGCAGTGCATTTAGAAAGCTGCCAGGACTGCCAGAAACGCTTCAACGAAGTGAGGCGGTTGTTCGAAATAATTGCATCCGCACCAGAAATCCAGTTAAATCGCGATCTTTCACCCCTGGTTATGGCGCACCTGCAGCCTCTTGCGTCGCCGCGCTTCCTTTCAGCAGCTGTCTTCCTCCAGTTTCTCGCTTCCGTCGTGATCCTGGCGTTCGCCATCCCCGTCCTGCTGCAGCACCCTTCGTTGGCAGAAGTCTTACATCATGTAGATGCATTCCTACAAGGAATCCCTTCCGTTGCAGACTTATTGTCCGAATGGTTCCTGCCATTGGCAGTCGATGTTGAGTCGTTCTTTGTTTCCGCCGCAAACGG
>JBFGQG010000311.1:0-5131 GCA_041564295.1 Anaerolineales bacterium
CCCGGGGATGTGCCCGGCGATCGGGTCGATGGTTTCATTTTCTCCGGCAAACCGGTCGGCTGTACGCGAATCAACCATTGTGAACTCCCCTGATTTGCGCATAGCCATAATTTCGTTGGCGCTGGATGTCATGTTTTCTCGCAATCGCGGCTTGAAATGGACTGGTTTTGGTGAAGGGAAGTCTTTGCCGACCGGCCCTCCTGCAGCTAACCAGGCGCGCCAACCGCCGTCCAAAACCGCCGTGCGGTCGTGACCCAACCAGCGCAGCATCCACCAGAGCCGGGCGGCGATTCCACCGTTCTCGTCATCATAAGTGACCACCATCGCCTGGTTGCCGACACCCCAGCGCCCGAGCCGGTTTGCGAACTCGGCCGGGTCGGGAAGGGGGTGGCGACCGGTTTTCCCGGGCTGGACCGGTCCGGAAAGGTCTTCGTCGAGATGGGCGTAGACCGCACCAGGAATATGACCGGAAAGATAGCTGCGCCGGCCGGCCTCAGTATCCGCCAGTGAAAACCGTGCGTCAAATATAGACAGATTTTCATGCCTTCCAATCAACACCATCAATTCGCGGGGGGAAATGAATGTTGAATAGGTCATGACGATCAATTGTCGTTCACATAGAACGTCCCCGACTGCACCAGGCGGGAATCCAGGTAAAGTTCGACCACGTATTCACCTCTGGCGAAGACGAAATTGTTGCTGAAAGCATATTCAATGAACTTGATTGCGCTGCCGTTCTCGCCGACGGACCAGTCCGATTCCACCCGCAGCGGGATGTCTTCAACGCCGTTGACATAAATCTTCCAGACTTCGTGCTGGCCGTCCTTAAATCCGCTGAAGTCAAAGAGAACGCCGATCTCTTTTGTCCCGAAGCTGTTGTTCACGGAGTCGACATATTCGACGAAGTCACCGTTTTCATCCAGCACCTCTTGAACAAATCTGAACGGAGAGACAGTGACGTTCTCAGTTCCTTCCGGTGGCCTTCCGAAGAATTCAAGCGCAAGCGTATATTCCTTGATTTCTTTAATCTGTTCGACAGCGAACTGGCGAATCTGGTTCCTCTCCGCCATGATCATGGCGTTGTCGGGGCCGATCGTCCAGGGGGCTTTCGTACCGCTGATGATATCGACGAGGCTTTCGAGGTCAGCGCTCGCAGCATCCAGGTAATACCAGAGTGATGAAGATGCTTCTAAACCGGCAGTCCGTGATTCGGATACCTGCCGGGTCGCTTCGTCCAGGGCCAATTGATATTCTGCATCTGCATTAGAAATCCGGCCTTGCGATAGAAGGCTGAGCGCCTGGTTGGTGCGCACGCCGATCAGGGTTGGATTTTTCTGGAGCGCAATCTGGTTGATTGCAATAGCGTCCTCAAAGCGTCCCATCAGGTAATAGGTCCAACCCAGGTTCCATAAAACCGTTGTGTCATCTCTCCCGGCTGCCAGGGTCGCCTCGAAATCTTGTGCTGCGCCTTCTAAATTATTGATGTTGAGTCTTGAAAAACCCCGGTTATATAGCGCGTTGGCATAATCCGGATTTTCTGAAAGCGCCTGGTCGAACGCCTGGATGGCCTCGGCATCTCTGCCCTGGTATGCCAGGCCAAATCCTTGCGCATATGAGCGGATAGCTGTTTCAGGGATTTCGTCAATCGGTATGAAGAACATCCACGCGCCCCAAAAGAGGTTGATAATGGATATCAGAGCGCCTAATCCGACGAAGATCCAACGCACATAATTCGAAATCGTTGTGGAGAGTCCGTAAAGCGAAAGGACAACGGCATAGAGCGTGAGCTGCAGGACGAATGTATTGGCGATCTGGTCCCATGCGTTTGCGACAGAAGATTTATTTTCGAATTCCTCCCACAATATTGTCGATTCGACGATGTACAGGTCCGCTTCATACTGGGAGGGGCTGGTCCATTCAGACGCCCGATCAAAATAGGGTTCTTGCAGCAAGGGGCTGAGACTGGTAAGCTGGTCCCGAGTTGCTCTAAACATATCCGCTCTCGCCGTGTCACCGACCTCTTCGGCGCTGGTGATCATCAGGTCGAGCTCCCGCCATGTCTGAAACGCACCCTGCCAGTCGTAGCTGAATCGGATGGCACCGTTCAAACTTTCTGTCGTTGCCCTGATCGAATATTCCTGGGCGAGGCGTTCGAACCTGTCAGCCTCATTGGAAGATAAGTTTTCGAGGAAGGTCGTCATCGCAGCAAAGATCGTGGTCAGGGCGATGAGAACGCCGATGAATTTCTCATAGCGGTGTTCTTTATCAATTTCGCGATTAGTCATCTCTGTCTCCGCCTTTGATTTAAACCGAGAATTCGAATATCAACATGGCACACAGACCTCCAAGTAAGGCCATGCCCCCGATTCCGGCGAAGATATATCGAAAGAAATTATTTAAAGCCTGGGATAATGCCAGGAAGAAAAACGAGATCGCAAATATGATCAGAGATAACGTCAGAATATTGGCTTTTTCCCGAAAAGCATCTCCCCGATTGAAATGAGGTTCGGGGTTGAGGTCCTTGAACTCGTTCGACAGCGCCCAACGCTCTTCGAGTTCGCGCTGGAGGTTGTAATCGCCATCGCGGTTCAGATATCGTGCCGGGAAAAATAAATACTGCAGGTCGAGCGCAATATCCAGCAGTTCGCTTTTCTCGCGATTTGCGTGGATGGACGAAGAAGCATCGATCGCGTAGCCCAATTCGTTGTACCGAAAATAAGCGGTATAGGCACGTAGATGTTCGTAAGCGCGGACGGAATTCAAGACCCGTTCTTCCTGTGACCGGATGGAAGCGCTCAGCCCATCGAAATCGGCATCACCTGCATGGATAGACGCGACGCTGGCGCGCCAGGCCGTTATTGCGCCTAAAATAGTCACCACAGCAATCAAGAAAGAAGTGAAAACTTCAAAACGATCGTTTTTCATCGACAAATCCTTTCTCCTGAGAGGCATCTTTTACGCCAGGAGCGTCAGGTATGATTGCCGTTTTTATCGGCATATACTCGAATTTTTGGTCGAATAGCCCCATTCTAATAGTTTAATGTTAATTATGGATACATTTAGGTCCAATGAGTTTACAATAAATTACTGGTGGAGTTGTAAGAAATGTAAATGTTTTTCAGGAGTATGAGAATGAAGGTGCTATATATTACGGCTGAGGCAGCACCCTATGTTAAGGTCGGCGGGTTGGGTGATGTTGCGGGGACGCTGCCTCTCGCGCTGCAAAAAATCGGGGTGGATATCAGGATCGCATTACCTTTTCACCACCAGATCGATCGCAGCCATTATTCGCTTAAAAACGTGTGTGAATTTGATGTGCCAGCAGCTTTCGGCCCCGTGGCAACAACGGTTTACGAAACGAAGCTGGGGACTCTTGTCGTTTACCTCATTGACTCGCCGCTGATGCCCGAATCCGGGCCGGTCTACGCAATGGATTCTGCATTGGATGGACCGAAGTTCGTGCATTTTTCTCTCGCCGTGTTAGAACTGGCCAGGCGCCTGGACTGGAAGCCAAACGTGCTGCATGCCCAGGACTGGCATACCGCAGCAGCCGTGTATGCTTTGCATTTGCAGCGTGATGTAGAAAAATCACTGTCGAAAATGGCTGCATTGCTGACCATCCACAATTTGCCTTATCACGGGGAAGGCGCTTCGAAAGCCCTGGAGGATTTCGGTCTACCCCCGGCAACGAGATCACCTTTGCCCTGGTGGGCCCAAAATCGCCCCCTGGCTCTCGGACTCCTAGCCGCTGACCATATCAACGCGGTCTCACCAGGGTATGCTGCAGAAATGCTGACGGAAGAGTTTGGCGCAGGCCTGGACGAGTTTTTGAAAAACCATAAACCCGACTCTATTTCCGGCATTCTTAACGGCATTGATTTGGACGAATGGGATCCTTCCTCAGACACGGCTCTGGTTGCGAACTATTCCCGCAGCAACCTTGGACCAAAAAAGGACAACCGCGCCGCACTTCAACAAGAACTCGGTTTGCCGGAAGACCTGCAGGGTCCAATTTTCGGAATCGTTTCGCGCATGGACGAGCAGAAAGGCATAGATTTCGCCTTGAACGCCCTCCGTATGATCGCTGATGAGCCCTGGCAGGCCGTAATACTGGGTAATGGTAGCCCACAAATTGAAGAGGCAGCCCGGCAGTTGGCGAAAGATTTCCCACAGCGTGTGCACACTCGTATTGATTTCGATTCAGCCCTCGGCAGGCGAATTTACGCCGGCGTCGACGCCTTCTTGATTCCGTCACGTTATGAACCATGCGGGTTGACTCAGATGATCGCCATGCGGTATGGGACGGTCCCAATCGCTCGAGCGGTCGGTGGTTTGAAGGATACGATCTTGGATTATGACTCTTCGAGTGGGGGAACCGGGTTCTTGTTCAAGGATCCGACTCCGGTCTCCCTTGCAGCGACGATTCGCCGCGCGCTGGTCGTATTCAGCGACCAGCGTCGCTGGCGCGGTTTACAGCTGCGCGGTATGAAAGAGGACTTTTCCTGGGAGTCATCTGCGGATCAGTATGCGGCCCTGTACAAACGCCTGATAAAAGACAGAATCGAGTAAAATAATGCGCCGCTGCCTCATCGAGCATGCAGCCGGTAGTCCAATCAGGAAAGATCTCAAAAAATGACATTTCAGCGATCATCAGGTATTCTCCTGCATCCAACCAGTCTTCCCGGTCCAAACGGGATCGGCGAACTGGGTCCGGATGCATACGCCTGGATAGACTGGTTGGGCGGTACAGGATCCAGTCTCTGGCAGGTGCTTCCACTCGGGCCGACGAGTTATGGCGACTCGCCATACCAATGTTTTTCAGCCTTTGCAGGAAATCCATATCTCATTAGCTTTGAAAGACTGACTGCTGACGGGCTGCTTGAAGAAATCGATTTCCACGACAGGCCGCGCTTTGATCCCGCCCGTGTAGACTACGGAACGATTTACTATTGGAAGCTTGCAGTCCTGGACCGGGCCTTCGAACGGTTCAAGAAAGGGAAATTCGAAAACCAGAAGAAAGAACTGGACGATTTCCGCGCCAAGCATGCACACTGGCTGCCGGAATACGCCCTGTTTATGGCGCTGAAAGATGCTCATGGGGGTCAACCCTGGTGGGAATGGCCGGAAAAGC
>JBFGQG010000312.1:0-5128 GCA_041564295.1 Anaerolineales bacterium
TCCGCAACGAGAAGCGCATGCTCCAGGAAGCTGTCGACTCATTGATCGATAATGCTCAGCGCGGTAAGGCGCTCTCGCGGCGCGGCCGCCGCGAACTGAAATCCCTGAGCGATATGCTCAAGGGCAAGAAAGGCCGCTTCCGCCGCAACCTGCTTGGTAAACGAGTGGACTACTCCGGTCGTTCGGTTATCGTCGTCGGGCCGAGCCTGAAGCTCAACCAGTGCGGTCTGCCGAAGTCGATGGCGCTGGAACTGTTCCGCCCATTCGTGATCTCTCGCCTGGTCCTGAACAACTACGCTGCCAACGTCAAGGGTGCCAAGAAGCTGATCGAACGCAACCGTCCAGAAGTCTACGAAGTGCTGGAAGAAGTCATTACGGAACGCCCTGTTTTGCTCAACCGCGCTCCGACCCTCCACCGACTCGGCATCCAGGCATTCGAGCCGATCCTGATCGAAGGGAATGCGATCCAGCTTCACCCGCTGGTCACTACAGCTTTCAATGCCGACTTTGACGGCGACCAGATGGCCGTGCACGTTCCGCTCTCCGAAAAAGCGGTCTGGGAAGCACGTGAACTCATGCTGGCTTCCAAGAACTTGCTCAAGCCCGCCGACGGCGAGCCGATTATCGCGCCATCGAAAGACATGGTGCTCGGTATTTACTACCTCACCATCGACGATGAAAGCAACACCCCGGATGACGCGTCGATTTTCTCCACGATGGACGACGTCCAGCTGGCCTACCAGCTCGGGATTATCGGCGTGCATTCGAAGATCAAGCTCCAGACAACCACCTGGTACGATGATGAGAACAATCGCCTCGACAAGCCGGTTTCGCGCATTATCGGCACGACCACTGGCCGTGTGATCTTCAACCAGATCCTCCCCGAGGCCGTCCAGTTCGTTAACGAAACGCTCGACAAGGGTGGGATCAAGGACCTGATCGCAATACTTTACGAAATCGTCGGGCCTGAAATAACAACCCAGGTTGCCGATGATATCAAGGATATGGGTTTCGCCTATGCAACCCGTTCCGGTACGACGATCGCCATCGGCGACATCACCATCCCTGACGAGAAACAGGAAATCATCCGCGAAGCGCTCCAGGAGGTCGAAAGTGTGCAGCGCGATTACCGCCGCGGTCTGCTCACCGAACAGGAGCAGAACCAGCGAGTGATCGATATCTGGCAGGTAACGACCGGCCAGGTGACCGAGGCTGTCCGCGCGACAATGGACCCGAAAGGCAACCTCGCCACGATGGCCAACTCAGGCGCCACGAAAGGCGGTTTCACGACCATTTCGCAGCTGGCCGGGATGAAAGGCATGGTCGCCGACCCCTCGGGGCGCATCATCCCGCTCCCGATCCGCTCGAACTTCCGGGAAGGGCTGACGGCACTCGAATACTTCATTTCGACGCACGGTTCCCGCAAGGGTCTCGCCGACACAGCCCTCCGTACAGCTGACGCAGGCTATCTTACCCGCCGTCTCGTCGATGTGGCCCAGGACGTCATCGTTCGCGATACTGATTGCGGCACCGAGGACCACATCACCATCCGCCGCAAGGACGACATCGCCGGGCAGTCGATGAGCGCCCGCATTTATGGGCGTCTTGCAGCGGAACGCGTGATCGATCCGGCGACCGGTGAGGTGATCGCCGAACGAAACGAACTCTTTACCAAGGAAGTTGCCCGCCGCGTGTCGAACTCGACGATCGAAGAAGTGTACGTTCGCTCACCGCTCTCCTGCGAAATGGACCGCGGCACGTGCACGTATTGCTATGGGATCGACCTCGGAAAAGGCGATCTCGTCGAAGTCGGTTCTGCAGTCGGCATTGTTGCAGCCCAGTCGATCGGTGAGCCAGGTACACAGCTGACCCTGCGCACCTTCCACACAGGTGGTGTGGCTTCCTCAGCCGTCGACATTACGACCGGTCTCCCCCGTGTTGAAGAACTCATGGAAGCCCGCCGGACACCGAAAGGTGAAGCGGTGATTTCAGAGCTTTCCGGCATTGCACGCATCGTGCAGTCGGACCGTTACAGCGACCTGCGGCACATCCGCGTGGAAAACAGTAAAATGGTCAGTGACGAATACGACCTGCCGGAAGACTGGGAAATCTCAGTCGAAGATGCCGGTGAAGTCGGAGCTGGTGATGTCGTGGCAACGCTTGGTGAAGCGAAGGTCACTGCACAAAATGCCGGTCGCGCCCGGATCGAAGGCCATAAGGTCATAATATCGTACGAACAGCGCGAAGAAGCAGAGTACGACATCCCGAGCGCTGCCCGCATCTTGATCTCCGACGGTGAAGAGATCGAAGCCGGCCAGGCATTGACTGAAGGTTCGCTAAACCCCCACAAGATCCTGCGCATCCAGGGACGTGAAGCCTGCCAGATGTACCTCTTGAGCGAGGTCCAGAAAGTGTACCGCTCCCAGGGACAGAACATCCACGACAAGCATTTCGAAATCATCATCCGCAAGATGATGTCAAAGGCACAGATCACGCGCCCCGGCGACTCAACTCTCCTGCCCGGTGACGTGGAAGAACGCCTGATCCTGCGGCGCCTGAACGAGCAGCTCCTTTCCGAAGCAAAGCAGCCGGCCAAGTTCCAGGACATCCTCCTGGGGATCACGCGGGCTTCACTCTCGACGGAGTCCTTCCTTTCAGCAGCTTCCTTCCAGCACACGATCCGCGTGCTGGCAGGCGCAGCGATTGCAGCCAAAGAGGACAACCTCTACGGCCTGAAAGAGAACGTCATCATCGGTAAGCTCATCCCCGCCGGCACCGGTTTCGGCGTCGAGGCAGAGCAGGAAATCATTGATGACGAAAACGGCGATGTCGATGTCATTCTTGAAGAGGAACCCGACATCACTGAAGCTGAGTTCGAAGAGGCCGAAGCACCTGCGGTCAGCGACTGAAGTCAGACCCGATACATAAGTTGTAGGGCGGTACAAATGTGCCGCCCTATTTTTATTGCCTGACAGCGAAGGTAGCCAGGGTGGTTTTGACGGCTGGGATAAGAACCAGTGGTTTATGGCATAAAAGAAAATAAATCGGTAATCAATGCTGGGGCTATTTCTCTCGCCACACGCATTGAGCGCAGGGCTTTCCCCCGGCGCGGACCCGTTCTCCTACCCCAGATCTCGTTCCGATCCCCCTTCCCCGGCTCTCGTCCGGACCCCCCTGCGTGCCATTCACATCCAATCAGGAAAACTCATCACGTAACTCGGTGAAAAAATACCTGCCTTACTTGACGTTACGAATCAATTCACTTAATATCATCCCAAGGCGCTGCCGAAGATTTATGCTGCCGGGCCTCTTGAATATATGACGCTACGAATCCATAAGCAGCAAAATAATATAAATAACAACCCGGATTTTCCGGACGATCAAAGCCTACTGGAGTACTTAAAGCATGGAAGTCGCAACCCTAAAAAAAATCGACATTAACGAAGAGATGCAGCAGGCATATCTTGATTATGCGATGAGCGTGATCGTTTCGCGCGCACTGCCGGATGCTCGCGATGGACTCAAACCAGTCCACCGGAGAATCCTGTTCGCCATGCATGATATGAACCTGAGTCCTAACACTGCGCATAAGAAATCGGCGCGTATTGTGGGTGAAGTACTGGGTAAATATCACCCACATGGTGACCAGGCCGTGTATGATGCGATGGCGCGCATGGCACAGGATTTTTCAAGCCGGTATCCGCTTGTTGACGGGCAGGGTAACTTCGGCAGCATCGACGGCGATCCACCCGCTGCGATGCGTTATACCGAAGCCCGGATGGCTTCACCTGCGCTCGAACTCTTATCTGACATCCAGAAAGATACCGTCAATTTTGTTTCGAATTTCGACGATACGCTGTTAGAGCCTTCCGTTCTTCCGGCTGCACTGCCAAACCTGCTGGTTAACGGGGCAACCGGCATCGCGGTCGGAATGGCCACAAGCATTCCGCCCCACAATCTCAGTGAGGTCGTCGATGCTCTTATCTTCATGTTGAGCAAATGGACGAAAGTTGAAGATATCACTGTCGACGATTTGATGCAGTTTGTAAAAGGTCCCGATTTCCCAACCGGCGGAGTCATTTTGCAGCCAAGTGAAGCGGAAGGCGGTTTAAGGCAGGCGTACGGTACCGGAAAAGGCAGGATTACTCTCCAGGCGCGCGTCCACCGCGAAGAAGCCAGCCGCGGGAGAAGCCGGCTGATCATTACCGAACTGCCTTATATGACCAACAAATCATCGCTGATCGAGCGGATAGCGACCCTCGCTCGAGACGGCATCATTGAGGGAATCGCCGATCTGCGCGATGAATCTGCCCGGGACGAAATGCGGATCGTTATCGAGCTCAGCAAAGGTACTGATGACGACACCGTGCTGCGCGAACTGTACAAACGGACGCCCATGCAGGGCACATTCAGCATCATTACTCTCGCGCTGGTTGATGGCGAACCCCGGCTGCTGAGCCTGAAACAATCGTTGCGCGTGTTTATCGAACACCGTCTGGAAGTCGTCCGGCGGCGAAGCGAACACGACCTGGCTCGCGCCAGGCAGCGCGCACATATTCTTGAAGGCTTGCGGATCGCCCTCGCAAACCTCGATGATGTGATTGATACTATCCGCCGTTCTCGGACCGTTGAAACGGCTCGAGATAACCTGCGCAAGAAGTTCAAATTAAGTGAAGAACAAGCCCAGGCCATCCTGAACATGCCTCTACGGCGTCTGGCGTCGCTGGAACGGCAGAAAATCGAACAGGAATATAAAGAGGTGGTTAAGCTGATAAAGGAGCTTGAGGGCCTTCTCAAATCGCCAAAGAAAATGCGCGAGGAAGTTGCGATAGAGCTCGAAGCAGTCAAAACCAATTACGGAGACCGTCGCAGGACACAAATCGTCAGTCTTGATGGGGTCTCGGCAAAGCTGACCGTACTCACAGCCCGCGACCTGGCACCGGATAAAGACGTCTGGGTCAGCGTAATGCCGGACGGAAAGATTTCCCGGACGCTGGAAAACAAGACGCCGAGGTTGAGCGGCTCTGCCGCACCCCTGCACCTGGTGAAAGTGAACACGCGCGATACGCTGTATCTCGTGAACGAGAAGGGCGAGGCGGTGGCGATCGGCGTCCACTCTCTGCCTGAA
>JBFGQG010000313.1:0-5116 GCA_041564295.1 Anaerolineales bacterium
GAGGGTTACACCTCAGATCATTCGATTACTGCGCGTACGCAGGTGTCTATTGGAAGTTTCGCCGGCAGTTATGTCGGAGATAAGTCTGCTTATCCGCTAATGGGCTGCTGTTGGCCGTCTGTCAATGCAAGAAATAGATTTCTCGTCTCCGTTGATGGTGCGACATCTAATTCATGGGCCAACTGGTCGACACAGCGGTGGTAGGTCCTCCCGACCTGACCGATATCCCCCAGTCGATGGTAGGCCATCATTAGATGGCGGTATGCGCGTTCCCAACAGCTGTCATGCGCCAGGATTTGCTGGGCAGTTCGGATGGCTTTCTCGATTTGTTCGGAGGAAAGATAGAGGACGGTCAGTTCGTCTGAAGCTTTCAGAAAATGGACGTCCAGCAATTCTCGCCGGGTCGCCGCCCAGGTCTCGTAACGAGCATCAGGTAAGTAATCTCCACCGTAAAGAGAAATTGCATGTTCTAGAGCGTAAATTTTTTTACGGGTATTTTGAGCAGGAATGGCCTCGCTCCGATTAATGGCTTCGAGGAACTGGTCCGCATCGATCACGATATCGGCTTCTGGGCGAATTCCATAAAGCGTGCCATCCCGAAAAATGTAGGCAGATTCTGTTCCGGGCGCTCGACCCGGTTCAATCACTTTGTACAAAGTGTTCAGTGCGACCTTGAAATTCCGGTGTGAAGCATCCGGATCACCTTCAGGCCAAAGGTATTCAAAGATCTGCTCCCGTTCAAGGGGAGAATCCCGAAAGTTTATCAGGAGCTGCCAGAGCTGTCGTGTCGCCTGCCTGCGCCACCCATTGTCTGGGATCTCTCTTTCTCCAAGATTGCATTTAAATTTGCCAAAGGTGGTCACAGAGAGTCGGTACCCTGGGTGAAACCGGATATCTTCCAGACTCATTTCGCGGAGCAGCTGGTCCACGAACTCGTTCTCACAACCGATGGCCCTGGCTCTCAGAAGGACCGGCACAATGATTCGTTCATCCTGGAGGCCGATCAATGTGGGTCGAATGAGGAGGAAAGTCTCATCGCGTTCTTTACATGAAGCGAGCAAATCTGGCAGGGCCGCATCCACACGACCCTGGTCGCCTTTCCGAAAGGCATTGACGACCAGCCATAATCGCGCGGCAGTCGCGCTGTAAGGATCTGCACAGGCATCCATCCCCCGCGCAGCCTGGTTAAGCCAGGTCTCGGCAGGTTCGTATCTTCCAGCCAGGGTAAGCGAAGAACCCATCGCCAGGCGAATGAGTGAGGCGACCCATTCATCTCCGGCCTGGGTTGCAATTTCGATCCCTTCCTGCGCAAATGACATCGCTCTGGTGATATTACCTTCATATCCGTACGCCCGGGTCAGACCCCAATGTGCTTCTACCCGCAGGCGCGGAACGGATAGTTCGCGGCTGATTTCGACAGCACGTTCGAAGTGATCACGGGCATCGTTGTACCGTGACTCTCCGGGAAGCAGCATGATGGCATGCCCCTGCCGCATGTGACCTACTGCGGTCATATACGGCGAAACAAGTTGAAGACCGAGATCCGTGCCTTCTTTTGCGCGTGCAAAAGCCGCTTCAGCTTCTCCCAGAAAAGTGTGGATCAGCGCGAGGATGAAATTGGTTTCACGGTGGGCGCGTGGTGTCTGGACAGGTTCCTCGCGTTCCGTTTCAAGCTTTGCGAGGTGTTGCTTTTTTGCTTCGGATAATCGACCGGTCCGCAGCAAGATCCTGTACGGAAGTTGGGAATCGGAAGGCCCATCGAGGCGCATGGCTTCTGCATGCTGGCGAAGCTGTTCCGCTTCTGCCGGCTTTCCAGCATTCAACTTATTTTCCGCCAGCAGTTCATACAAGCGCGCCTGGGCTTCCCGATCTTTCGTCCCGTCCGTCATCCGGAGAGACTGTTGGAGCAGATCTTCAGCCCTGGCTGGGTTGACTGTATCCAGGTAAATCCGGGCCTGACCGCGCAATGCTCGCGCGACACCATCCGTTTGCCCCTGGTCGCGCCAGAGGGTCTCTGCCTGGGAATACCAGCCCAGGGCCTCCTCATAAAGGTTTCGCAAACGTGCGAGGTCGCCCAGATAGAACAGCAGAACAGGCTGTACGGACAGGTGTTCAGGCGGCAGTAAATCCAGGTATGATGAAAGCGTGTCCAGACGCCCGGTTGCCAGAAGGTTTTCCCCATGCCGGGCGAGCAGGTCCGCTGAACGATCATAATCTTTCGCCCGCAAAAAGTGGTAAATGGCAGCGTCCGATTGATTCGAGCCTTCATAGAACTGCCCTGCCCTGCGATGCAGCATGTCCTGTTCAGCTGCGGGGGTTTGTTGGCGAAGAAAGCGGTGGAAAATGTGGTGATAACGGAGCGATCGATCATCTACAGGCACTACAAATAGCTCCTGGCGTCTGAGATAGTCGAGTTTCTCTGCACTGGCGCGATTATCAAACAGGGCATCACAGGCTTCTACGGTCATGGTCCGCAATGTTGAGGTGACACGCAGGAACTCCTGGACATCTTCCGGCTGGGAAGACAATACGTCCTGTGCTAATAATCGAAAGAGATGCTCCATCGAATCGTCTTCGCCCGGGTCATCCGGCAACCGGGCCAGTCCATTCTCAAGAATAGAAAGGTTTCCACGTCTGAGGCTTTGCCAGATCAAATGCAGCGTAATCGCCCAGCCTTCAGTGACCTGGAAAATTCTGTTGACTTCCTCATCTGTCAATTCGAATTCATAATGATCGGCGAATAAAGCAGCTATTTCGGCTTTGGAAAATGCAAGCACAGACTGTGAAAGATTCTGGACAAGCCCTCGTGCTTTCCAGTTAGACAGTGAGGGCAGGGTAATAGGTCCACGGGAGGCAATCACAAAATGCAGTTCCTGGGGTGCATGGTCTATCAGCTGGTTGAGAATGTAAATGATTTCAGGGTTTCCGCTGACCCTATGGGCATCATCCAGAACAATCAGCGTATGCGCTTTGAGGTTTTCTGTGATTGCATTAAGATAACGGTAAATAAAATCCCTGGTGACCATTCCGCCGTTGTTCATGTCCCACGCATCAATCACGGGGAATGAAGATCCTTTTAGTTCCGGCAGCGCGCGCAACGTCGCATGGCACAGGTGTTGAAGAAAAACCAGCGCATCTTCATCGCCGTCACCAATATGATACCAGATCAAGGGCCTGGTGGAACCAGATAGAGAGGCAAGTGCGGTACTCTTGCCGTAGCCGGCACCAGCCTGGAGAAATGTGACCCTATAATCAAGTGCTGAATGCAACCGGCGAGTGAGGCGGACTCTGTTCAACGTACGGAGCGGAACGTGCGGCGGCATGATCTTCGTGAGCAGGATAGGTGCATGCATATGTGGATTATAAACGAGCAGGTGAATGATTGACGTGGCTTCCGATGCACCGGTGCCTGGAGGAGCAGCAGGTGCACAGCACATCGGCCAAATTGATAGAAAATGAACCGGTGAAACGGCTACAATAAGATTTAGAAGGAATTACGGACCGTCATCGACGAAATAAATTTGACGGAAGGATGATCGAAACGATAATAAAGGACAGGAAAATGACGCTTCTCTGGCAGGTTCCAGGCATTGAGTTTCAACCATTCGATGAAATCGTAGAAGAACGGCCAATCGTTCTGGTCACTTCACCCGGCGCATGGCAGGCCGTAGAAAATGACTTGCGCAGCCTGGATATCCAGCGCCGCGTCGAAGTTCGTCGCGCAACGATCTCACATTGGACGGAGCTCGCAGCAGACCTGTTATCTGAGAAATCAAGGATAGATCAGGGCGTCATTTATGCCGCAGGCACCGGTATCGTTGCAGATGCCGCGAAATACCTGGCCCATCACACCAGAATGCCGCTTTTTTGCCTGCCAACTGCACTTTCTATCGACACATTCTTTACGCCTGCTTCCAGGGTTCGGCATGGCGGATATGTTGAATACCTCGAGACCGGGCCGCCAGACAAGGTCCTGATCGATTTCGATTTCATCGCAGCTGCACCTGAAAAACTGCGCGCAGCAGGAATTTGCGACATCCTCTCGATCGCAACAGCGTTATGGGACTGGGAATACGCAGAGGAGGCCGATAAGAACCCGGAAGGCATGGAACTGGTCCCCTGGGCGACGGATGCAGCGATGGCGATCCTGCAAGGGGCCATTGACTGCGCAGAGGCCGCAGGTGCAGGTGACCCTGGCGGCATAAAGCAGCTTCTTGATTGTCTAGTCTTAAAGGTACAGTTGAGCAACCTGCTGGGCCATACCCGGATCGAGGAAGGAAGCGAGCATTATTTTGCTTCCGCTGTCGAAAACCAACTCGATAAGAAACTGCCGCACGCCGAGATGGTCGGGCCTGGAATCTTGTTCACGGCAGAAAGGCAAGACCAGGAAACGCAAGAACTGGAATACGCGCTTGAGGTTTGCCACATCGCGCTGGACCACATCCCGAAAGCTATAATCGAAGCCACGCATAAAACACTTCGGACTTACGTGCATGAGAATGACCTGCCATTCGGAATCGCGCACGAGTGGAATGAGGATTGAACGGATAATGAAGCACGCTCAACGATTCACAAACGACAAGATCAAACGGCGATTGGAACTCATCCAAACTTTTACTGCCTGAACGGTCCTGTGATCGTGAGTAGGTGCAATCCGCATAAAGAGACAAAGCAGACACGATTGCCGTTTGGAAGGTCTTTCATTTCAACTGGAAACTCTAGCTAGGGGATTGAAACGATTAAAACGGCTGGGGTCGGCAAGGGCATCATCGCACAGCTCTTCGAAAGCCAACGGCGGCGCGGTGATATGCACATTTTCTGTGCCGACCCAATTCTCGAAGCATGGGAGACGAACGTGCTCGAAGATAACCAGGCGCATTTGACGCCGGCAGGCAACTAGCTCTCGCTGAACGCAAGATCTTTCCAAATATTTACACTCAGACTGGCCTTTGAGTCATCACAATAAATTGATTTACCAGACCGATCGACCAGGATACTCCTGATTCCCCCAATGCTCCGAAACAGGTGTGTGAAGACAGATGTGCCGGCATGCACATCACGTTCGCTCCACCCCTTCCTTATGGCCTCCCAGCGCTGCCTGGCGTTTAGAAACGGA
>JBFGQG010000314.1:0-5106 GCA_041564295.1 Anaerolineales bacterium
CGCTGACAGCATTCGAAAAGAACCAGCCGGTCTTTGAAAGCAGCGTTGCCACGGGTGTCGAGACCGTCGGTGTACCATCTAACGGCATTCCGACAGACACACCTTTTGGCGCTTTCCGGGTCAGCCGAAAAATGCCTGTCCGGCACATGGGCAATGGTGACCTTGTCTCTAACATCACCAATTATGAGCTTCCAGGCGTCCCCTGGGTTTCATATTTCGTTTCGACAGGCGTCGCGATCCATGGCGCGTACTGGCACGACAATTTCGGACGGCGAATGAGCCATGGATGCGTCAATATGCGGCCAGAAGATGCAAAATGGATTTATAGATGGACAATGCCTAAAAGCGGCTTCAGGGACTGGTATGTAGATGATCCCGGCACCAGGGTGTTAGTGGTATAACTGGCCAGGATTTAATTAGTAGGTCAAAATTTTACCTTCGATTCCTGCTTGAGCCGGTTATTCAAACTGGGGTTGGCCTGGAAAATTTCAATACCGGAGGAAATCTATGGCAAATCCATATGGGGCACCGGAAATCGATGTGCTCGCGGTCTCCGAAAAATTAAAAAACAACGAACATTTTATTATGCTCGATGTCAGGGAAAAGATAGAACTGTCGCGCGTCAAGCTCGACGCCGATCAATTAAAAGTGGTACCTTTGAGTTTGCTCGCGAGAGAACAATTGGGCGGGCTTCCACCCGAAATGGCGGACAAGGAAGCCGAAGTGGTCGTTATCTGCCATCATGGAAACCGCAGCGCGCAAGTCGCTGTCTGGCTCTTGAATAACGGCTGGAAAAACGTCCTTAGCATGGCAGGTGGCGTCGATGCATATGCCCGCTTCATCGACCCGGCGCTGGGCTTCTATTGATCTGTTCGATTCGGCAAATTAATAAGCGAGGCTTTTGCATAAAGTCTCGCTTTTTTGTTCACAATCCTCGCTCTCCCCGGACGTACGGAACACCGAGCGCAGCAGGCGCACCCAGGCGTTTGCGGGTCGCCGCCCGTGATCCCCAGACAAGGGCCAGGATGGTCAGGATGAACGGCGTCATTTGAAGAAAGAATCCGAAATTTGAATTCACGAAGAGCGGATTGGTAAACCCGAATAATTTTGAAGGCCCCTGCAGGTCAAGGATACCTCGCCGGAGCGCTCCAAAAAGGTAGCCGCCGAAAGCTGCCTGCAGCGGGTTCCATTGGGCAAAGATTACCAGGCCGACGGCGATCCACCCCTGTCCGGATGTCGTCTGGACGCTGTACCAGCCAGGCGAAACTGACAGGCTGATGGTCGCTCCGGCCAGTCCTGCCAGCATTCCGCCAACGAATGTATAGAAATATCGTTCCCTGTAAACGTTAATGCCCATCGTATCTGCAGCAGCCGGGTTCTCTCCAACCGCACGCAGGTGCATTCCGGGACGTGTACGGTGGATGTAGTACCAGCACAAAGGTGCAAATACATAGCCGATATAGACCAGGACACTGTGGTTCGTGAAGAATATCCTTCCAAGAATGGGAATGGAAGCGAGCAGCGGAATGCTGAATTTAGGGATCAATGGCGGGTTCTGACCGGTCAGACCCTCCCCAAGAACCAGCGCCAATCCTGTTCCAAGGAAGGTCAAAGAGAGGCCGCTCACGACCTGGTCCGCCTGGAAGTGGATCGTCACCAGGCCGTGTGCGAGACTGAGTATTCCTGCAGAAGCCATCGCAACGAGCAGACCCAGCCATGGATTGCCGGTGACGAACGAAGTTTTGAAGCCGGCCATCGCGCCGATCAGCATCATGCCTTCAACACCGAGGTTGAGAATTCCGGATCTCTCGGCCATGATTTCTCCGATCGCCGCAAAGAGGAGTATCGTTCCTGTGGCTAATCCTGCATGTAGGATAATTTCAATATTCATGCGCCCACCTCCGCCTGCTGGGTTCGAACGATCCGCACTCTATAGCGCAGGAGAACGTCGCTGCTGATGATGAAGAAAAGGATAATGCCCTGCAGCATGTTGGAAAGCCCGGACGGCTGTATTTCCCGTCCAGCTACAATCAGAGCGCCGAAGAGCACCGAGACAAGCACGACTGCAAACGGATTCAGCTTCGCCAGCCAGGCCACGATAATCCCTGTGAAGCCATATCCCGGCGAGATCCGCTCCTGAAGCCGGTGGACGACGCCTGAAATTTCGCTCATTCCTGCCAGACCGGCAAGTGCGCCTGAAACCATCATGACAAGGATCACGTTTTTGGCTATATTCAATCCGGCGTACCTTGCTGCATTCGGGTTATCGCCAATCAAATTGATTTCGTAACCCCACCTGCTGCGGGCCATGATCCACCAGACGATGACCGCCGCGACCAGGCCGAAAACGACACCCAGGTGCAGCGTGATCCCTGAAAAGCTTTTTATCTCGCGAGCATAGTCCGCCAGGCGAGGCAGCCACGCAGACCTTGGAAATTGGGGTGTCATCTGAAAGCCTGCGTCGCTCCAGCGGTCGAAAATCCAGAAATTATTCCAGAAAATGGCGACGTAATTCAGCATCAGAGTCGTGATAATCTCATTGACGTTGTAACGTGCTTTCAAGAAGCCTGGAATTAAACCCCATATCGCCCCACCAATCATGCCCATCACGGCCATCAGGCTGAGGATAACCCACTTTGGAGTCGTTTCCAGGTCTACCATCGGGATCAGGACCACGAGGCTAGCAAAGAACGCGCCCAGATAGAACTGCCCTTCTGCGCCGATGTTCCATAATTTCATTTTGAACGCGATCGCACAGCCTAGACCAACCATGATCAATGGCGTCGCCTTGACGATCGTATCAGAAAATACTGGCCAGCTCCCGAAGGTGGCTCTGAAAAAGAAAGTCAACGTGCGAAAAGGGTCTCCCCCTATGATCGCCAGCACGATCCCACCGACGATAAAGGCCAGCAATACTGCACCAATGGATGTTGCAGCAGGCATCCATCTGGGTACATCTTCCGTTCTCTTCTCAAAAATGATTCGGAATTTCATTGGCCTCCAACCTCCTGCTTGATATCTTCCAATCGCGAACCGGTCATCATGAGGCCAATCTCGTTGATGTCTGCTTTATCAGCGTCAATAATCCCCATAATTTCACCTTCATAGATCACAGCGATCCGATCACTCAAGGTTAACAACTCTTCAAGCTCTTCCGAAATCAGTAACACCGCGGTCCCATTTTCGCGCTGGTCAAGCAGCAAAGTCTGGATCGATTCGATTGCTCCGACATCCAATCCTCGAGTCGGTTGAACTGCAACCATTAATTCCGGCTTTCCCGAAATCTCACGCGCCAATATCACCTTTTGCAAATTTCCACCGGACAACTTCCGAGCCAGTGTGCGGACGCCAGGCGCCAGAATATCATATTTATCCTTTAATCCTCGAGCATAATTTCTTGCACTCGTGAAGTTGATGCGCCATCCGTTCCCAATAGGATCCGATCTGTAATTTTTCATGATCGTGTTTTCGGTGATGCTCAAATTCGGCGCGCTGCCGACACCCGTCCGGTCTTCCGGGACATATGCAACACCTTTCCTGATGGCCCTAATTGGCGGCTTGTTCGCCATTTCTTCACCGTTCACTTTAATACTGCCGCGGCAGGCACGCATACCAGTGATCACCTGAGCCAACTCCGATTGGCCGTTTCCAGCCACGCCGGCAATGCCAAGGATTTCACCGCTGCGTACGTACAGCGAGATCTCTCGCAGCGCCAACAGACCTTTGTTATTTTCGGCCGAGACTTTGTCAACATCCAGAACTACATCACCAGCTTTATGCGCTTTCTTTTCCACTCGAAAAACAACACTGCGCCCGACCATCAATTCAGCCAAGTCAGATTTGTCCAATCCTTCCATACTCACGCCTTCAGCGGTCGCAACCCCTTTTCGAAGCACGGTCACACGGTCAGCAACCTCTGTGACTTCATGCAGCTTATGGCTGATAAAGATGATCGACTTGCCGCCTTCTACCATCAACCGCATCGTCGCCATCAATTCTTCAATTTCTTGAGGGGCCAAAACTGCTGTGGGCTCATCCAGGATCAGAATATTGGCGCCCCGGTAGATCGTTTTGAGAATCTCAACTCGCTGCTGCTCGCCGACGGATAATTGCCAGATCTTCGCTTTCGGATCTACATTTAACCCAATCACTTTCCCGGTGTCTACAATTTTTTGATCGTAAGCCGATGAATTGACAATGAACCGGGGTTTGTCCAGCCCGAGCAGGATGTTTTCGGTTACCGTTTGCGTTGGCACGAGCATAAAATGCTGGTGCACCATACCGATCCCTTTAGCAATCGCGTCTTTTGGAGAATGGAATTCGACCACCTCGCCATCAATTTTGACGATCCCGGATGTCTGGCGATAAAGGCCGGAAAGCACATTCATCAGAGTACTTTTGCCGGCTCCGTTTTCACCGAGCAACGCATGGATTTCACCTTTTTTCAGAACCAGGTTGACATGATCATTGGCCAATACACCGGGGAACCGGACAACGATATCTTTCATTTCAACTGCGGGATTTGAATCTGACATAGAGATCCTTTCTGAAGTTGTCCGTCATTAATTGAATAACAAAAGGGGCGGTACAGGTCCAGCCTGCACCGCCCCAGAAAAGGAGTATTCTTATTCGAGTTCCGGCAGTTCAGCCGTTATATTCTCGTTCCACCAGTACATGCAGGTCGTGCACGGACTGCCGAACTGGCTGAAACCGTCCAGGTCGATTTGCTCAAGGCTGACGCCGTCCTCCAGGACCACGTTGCCCTGGTTATCAACGATCGGACCTTTGAAAACGTCAAACCGGGTGAACTCACCGGCGAGCATCATCGCAAGGGTATCGCGGATCAATTGCAGATCTTCTTCGGGAAGTTCAGCAACGCCGGGCTGCAGCGTTTCGCCTTCCATAAAACCAAAAAGACCGAGCGCGCCGGTGTCGGCATCGAAGTATTCAGAACCGCCGACATACTCACCGTTGCGGGAGCGTTCTACGATGTCCGCATAGACCGGGCCCCAATTCCAGTACATGGAGGTGAGGCAGGCATCAAGCTTACAGTTTTCACTGTAATCATAGGTAATGCCCCATTTTCCAGGAGGAGCTGCTTCTGCA
>JBFGQG010000315.1:0-5079 GCA_041564295.1 Anaerolineales bacterium
CTCCCTGTCATGGAATTCACCGGATTCCAGTGCGTTAAGCATATTGGTGGTCATTAAATAATAGGTGTGGGCAAAAATCGCCCGGCGGTCATTCGTGGTCTGCCATTGCTGAACGAGCCGGCTTAAACTTTTTTGAGTCTGGTTTTGCGGGTGGAGTATCGCCGTGTCCAGTTCAGCCTGCTTCTGGACCGGATGAAATTCATCTGGTTTGGGGCGTGGGAATATACCGGTCAACTGCTCCGTCAGGAATTGCGTCGTTTCAGAAGATGAGCTTAATTCAGCCGGTCTCCTGGTTAGGACGGTTTGAAGAACTGACTCGGAGGGGATGATGAGGCCAGAGCGATATTCAATCGCGTTGAGAACAGCCCGTTCCTTGAGTTCAGAGAGCTGTGAGTGGGCAGGGTCCTTTTGAAAGATTTCGTAATCTTCACCGGATGGAAACTCAATAATATGGATTTCATCCGGGATGGAGGCCCTTTCATGTCCTTCGGGCTGGAAGATGCTTATAATCGACCCGCCATGCTTTTGGATAAGGTCGATTCGTTTTTCTCGATAATCGATGTACTCACGCAAATACTGCGAGTTCTTAAAGATGTGGGCAATAAGATAGACGGTCATTGAGATGGGATCAGGACGCTGCTGATCCTTGCAAATGAAGCTAAACTTTCTCTGTGTTCGTTGAGCGTAATTTGGTTTAGATATTTCTGCAATTATCAGTAATGGATCTCTGATCAACTGCCCGTGGTGAATATCATATCGAATCTTTTAACTTTTTGAAAGTAGATCTTTCTGCTGTCGCGGATGGGGCAACTGCGGATCGATATCTGACTGCCCTCCCCTTGTACCTTTTGCTACAAAGTTGACTCTCCTCGCTCCAATCCCATATAATAACCATACCCACGTCGCTTCATCAGGCTTGCAGGCAGTGTCTCTTCCGGGAAGGGGACGCAATGTTAATTCGGTAATATAAGGCCGCTGACGACCAGTTTGCGGCTTTTTTTCTCGCCCCACTTTCCGGCGCCTGCCTTTCCTGAATAGCTGCCCTCTGTCTTACAACCTGTCTCTAAAATACACGCCATTTCTCCTCTCCAGATGCAAACAACTTCTCGCCGCACTGTAACATCCAGGCAGCACGAAAGGAGGTAGTCAGATCCCAGGTCCTGGTTTTCCCTCGGTGCCCCTAAAAATCCGTTGATCGACCAAAGCGAAAGGAAACTGCAATGAAGAAGCTCCTATTGATTACGTTTTTACTCGTCACCTTACTTGCCGCTGTTGGCTCCGCTGGCGCAAAGCCCGCCAACTTCCGCGCCCACCTGACCGGAAGCCAGGAAGTCCCCTCGGTCGCCACCACGGCCACCGGCCAGGCCGTCTTCCAGCTCAACGCTGCTGGAACTGCGCTGAACTTCGGGTTGATCGTTGCCAATATCGATAACGTCTTTGCCGCGCACATCCACTGCGCTCCAGCCGGAATCAACGGCCCGGTTGGCGTTACCCTGTTCTTCTCGCCTCCTCCGAACCTGGGGCCGGTTAACGGGTTGCTGGCTTCAGGCGCGATAACCGCTCCCGATCCTTCCAATCGCTGTGATTGGGCCGACCTCGCCGCCGTCGTCGCCGCGATGCAAAGCGGGAATACCTATGTTAACGTGCACACGTTGCCCGGGACCCCAACTGGTGAAATCCGCGGACAGATCCGTTAATCTTGACCCCTGATTTCCTCTCCCCTGCGGGCATTTCTCCACCTTTACTGGATAATGCCCGCAGTGCTTGTACTGCTATCAGCCTGTATCCAAATAGCAGTCCCGATCGGCATGCTCACGAAAGGTGTATTTTTTCACGCTCTGCGCGCATAGGTATGGTGCAGCGACTCAAACCCTTCCGAATGGCTGGAACGGAAACGCTCCTTGAAGTTTCCATATGAATCCTCTCCCTTACTTCTGTCAGGCTTCCTGGCTGACGGAAGCGTGGCATACTCAGACCTTAACAGAACAGCTCTCATTTCGATGCTGAACATCACACCACCTGCTTCATACACCGTTTCGATCGGCGGCCTGGATCCGTTTCTGGACCTGCCCTGAGCTGTTCTTTTCCCGGCGTTCCTCCTGGACGCCCCTACCGGACGCCCCCGAACTAATTTTCGGGGGCGTCTCGTTTTCTGAGGCCCTCAGGCATCATCCAATGGCCGGTCGCACAGCAGCCGGCCCTGGGTTGTCTATAGAAGTTAAGTTTGCCGAGAAAGCATTTGTCATTTAGACTTCATAGTGGTTGTTCATATAAGAAAAGTCTCCCCTCACAAGCTACCGGAGGAATACGATGATGTCAGAAACCCCACAGGGCGATGCAAGCGTAATCACCGAACTGTTCCACCATAACACCTGGGCCAACCTCAAGTTGCTTGAGTTCTGCGAGGGCCTGCGCGACGTACAGCTCGATGCTTCAGCAATGGGCTGCTATGGTTCGATACGCGATACGCTCCTGCATTATATTCACTCGGAAATGGACTACGTGGATATTGCAACAGGAAAGCTGCCCGAAGAACCGATTACAGAAGATCGGTTCCCCGGGTTCGATAAGCTGAAAGAAACTGTGCATTGGGCGGGTGACGAGCTGCTTGCACTGGCGCTCACCGCTCGTGCAGACACGATCGTCAGGGTCGCGCGCCCACAGGAACCGGTTTACGAATTCCCACTGTCCGGCTTCATGGTGCAGGTCCTTAACCACTCGACCGAGCACAGGACGCAAATCTCAACCATAATTACCCAGCTGGGGATAGAACCACCCGCTATGAGCGGCTGGAAGTACATGAGGGAAAAAGGAGAATTTGTAGAGTACCGGGACTCCCAGGACCGGACCAACAACAGTAGATAAACAGGCTAGCGGTTAATTTCTCCCGTGCAGGCGCTGAACAGGTTCTGCTGTGGGTATGACCAGCTTCCGGAGGCAAACGTTTCCAGCCCGGCCAGGATGTCCAGGGTCCCGGCTCCAAGCAGCCCCTGGTAGTTTGGATCACCAGACGGCCTGGCAGTTCCCCCGATAATCTGCCCGAGATCGTCCAACGTGAGGAGCGGGTCCATGCTGCGCAGCAACGCCGCCTGTCCGGCAACAAATGGGGTGGCCATCGACGTGCCGCTGGAAGAGGCGAACCCGTCAACAGGGAACAGACTGACCACTTTTTCACCTGGCGCTGCCAGGCTGATCCAGTTCCCATATGCCGCAAAATTAGATTTATGATCGTTCGACTTGACCGACGTGACGGCCAGCGTGCAGTTCTCAGCTCCGGGAAACTGGGCATCGCTGCTGTCCGTGTTCCCTGCCGCGGCAACCACCACAACACCCAGGCTCGCGGCTTCCGCGACCGCCTCGCTCAGCAATACCGATCTGTTCGCACTCCCCAGGCTCATGTTGATCACATCCGCACCGGCCGCACTGGCGTAAAATACCGCCGCGGCCGTCTTAAAGACGTTCCCCCGCCCGTCCGAGTTAAGCACGCGCAGGGGGAGGAGCGCTGCTTCCGGCGCAACCATGTGTACGATCCCGGCCACATGGGTGCCGTGACCGTAGCCCTCGTCGATCTGTCCGTCTCCATCATCATCCAGGCCATTCGCTTCATCAGCCGGACCGGCATCACCGTTCACAAAATCAAATCCGAGCGCGGAGATGCGGCCGGCGAATCCGGGATGGTCCAACTGGATGCCCGTATCGAGCACAGCAACAAGTATGCCGCTGCCGCTGGAATAAGCATGGGCGCTGTCCAGGTCCATTTTCGAGCGGATGTTCTGATTCTTATATTGGCTCTCATCTCCCCAGCCATAGATGCGGTTCGTGCTGCCTGATTCCGGATCGGTTGTCAGGTAATTTGGCTCAGCGTACAGGATGTGCGGGTCTTCAGCAATCAGGTCGACGAGTGAGAGCAGGTTCGCTCCGGGCGGCGCCTGCAGCAGGAAGACATCCTGCCGGCCCGAGATGGTGTCAATGACGGTCGTTCCATAGAGCTGGTTGATTAAATCAATGCTGTCCCCGGATACCGCCAGGCGGACGATCACCTGGCCCGGCTCATAGGCTGCCTGTCCGGTTGCCAGCCCGGGCCTCACAACAATCAGGCCCAGCAATATCATTGTGATAGTTCCGATCAGGACAAAACGTCGCATGACTTGGCGCTCCTTATCAACAAGGTCGTTTCTCAGCAAAGTTTACCGAAGTTGAAAATGCACCCGAAATCCTGGACAGGATCAATCTAGCCGAGTGCTTGAATAAAAACAGCCATATTTAGCATAGATCTTCTAATCTAATAATGCATCAATGACGGCAAAACGTACATGGATTGTTGGTTGGGGTATTGATAATTGTACTCCACATCAACCAATCAGTACAAATGGCGCCCAATAATAAGGGTGCGGAAAACGGTCTTTCAACTGCTGCTGTGCGCCCCGGATGGCTGCAGGCCGCTCTTCCCCTGCCGCCAACCGGCGGTACCAGTCGCCCATCAATTCGGCCGTGGTTTCATCTTGCACGAGCCACAGGCTGACGAGTACATGTGCAGCGCCTGCCCCGAGGAAGGCGCGTGGGAGGCCCATGACCTCCTCCACAGGAAGGACGCGGCTGCGTCCGGATTCGCATGCGCTCAACGCCACCAGCGCGCCGTTCAACCGGAAATGTGCGATATCCGCCGCAGTCAGCCAACCGTCTGCGATCTTGAGTGCGGAGAACATCGGGTTGTCCGCCCGAAAAAGTCCATGGCAGGCGAAATGCATGACGTCACAAAATTCCGCAGCAGTTTTCAGTCGCGCACGGGTTACAGCATCTCCGGTCAGCAACTCGGTTGTGATCCCGGACTCGGCCAGCCGGCCTGCGACAATGTGCGCTTCTTCGCTGACGGCCGGGATGAAATCGTCAGCCAATCCGGCTACTACCCCTCTGTGTGTCGCCTGGCGCTTCCGTTTTTGGGAGAGGATATAAACGGTTGCACTCGGTGCATATCGGAACGCGAACCGGTCCAGTAAATAATTCTCGCCATCAAATAAAGCATGGAAAGGGACCTGGTGCAGGATCCCGTGCGCTACGACTGCGAGATGCGCCGGAGCA
>JBFGQG010000316.1:0-5076 GCA_041564295.1 Anaerolineales bacterium
CTTCGGAACCGGTGGAAATTTCTGAAATGCAAGAAGTCCAACTCCTGATCATAGGGGCCGGGCCAGCCGGCTTATCCACTGCACTGCACCTCCTCCAGCATGACCCATCCTGGAGCGATCGCATGGTCCTGTTGGACAGGGCCGCACATCCACGCCATAAGCTTTGTGGAGGTGGTGTGACCCGCTTTGGTCTTCAGCTCCTGCGAGGATTGGACATTCCTGTTCCCCTGCCGATCCCGCACGCTGTCGTCCGAGATGCTCGATTCATCTATAAGAATCGCACCGTGCACGTGTACGGGAACCCAGAGATCGTGATCTTCAATCGCCCAGAGTTCGACCAGTATCTCGCTGAAACTGCCAGGCGACGCGGTGCCGTGATCCATGAAAATGAAAAAGTGGTCAGCCTGGTGCGCGACTCAGACGGTGTCACAGTGACCTCCGAAAAAGCAGTCTACCGCGCACAGGTCGTCGTCGGCGCGGACGGTTCCAGGGGCGTCACCCGCAACGAACTCGTATCCGCAAAGGCTTCAACCCGGGTCGCCCGACTCCTCGAAAGCGTCCACTCTGCGAATGAAAATGCACCACAATTCGAAGATGAATATGCGATATTTGATTTCACTCCAGCCAACAGCGAGCTGCAAGGCTACACCTGGGATTTTCCGTCACGCGTAAATGGGCTTCCCCACCACAATCGCGGGATATACGATGCCCGCATGTCCAAAAAGCGAGTGAAAGCCAGCTTGCCGGCGCTGTTGAATCGGTCGCTCACAGAAAAGGGATCCCCTAAAAATGAAGTTAGAATTGAAGGACACCCGATCCATTGGTTCAGCCCACGCACAGTCATGGCGGGGAAGCGGCTGGTGCTTGCCGGTGATGCTGCAGGTGCCGAACCTCTTTTTGGAGAAGGGATCGCTCCGGCACTGGGGTACGGAAAAAAGGCCGCAGAAGCTATTATTGAAAGCTTCAGAAATAAAGACTTTTCATTTAATTCTTACAAACGACGCATCCTCTTATCACGCCTGGGATTCTACCTGCTGCTCCGCTGGTACATTGCGTGGTGGTCTTACCGCTTAAGCGGTCACGATTGGTTCATGCGCATTTTGTGGAAGATCGGGCGCGGTCTCGCAGCCCTGAAACGAGGTTGATATGACAAAACCCCAGATTCTTTTGACAAACGACGACGGTATTCTTTCTCCTGGTTTATGGGCTGCTGCGGGCGCTTTGGAGGAGATCGGCTTTGTGCACGTCGTTGCGCCGAGAGATCAATCGACAGGCATGGGGCGAAGCCTCCCCAGCACGTCCGACGGGCGAATCGAAGAAAAATCAGTCGAAGTCAATGGGCGCAATTGGACGGTCTATTCTGTAGGCGGCTCCCCAGCTCAAGCGGTGATCCACGCGGTCCTGGAGATCGTCGCTGAAAAACCGGCGCTGGTCGTATCCGGCATCAATTATGGTGAAAACTTCGGGACCGGCGTTACGATCTCAGGGACTATCGGCGCAGCGCTGGAAGCTGCCGGACTCGGTATTCCGGGCCTCGCCGTCTCGTTAGAAACGGAAAAGTCGAAACATGCCTCGTATTCGACAGAGGTGGATTTCAATGTGGCTGCTTACTTCACCGTAAAATTTGCCGAGATAATGCTGGCAAACCAGCTGCCGCAGGACGTCGACGTGCTGAAAGTTGAAATACCCGAGGGAGCAACAAGGGAAACCGAATGGAAAATGACCTGTCTTTCACGTCTTCGCTACTATGAATCACTCCCACCGCTGCGCGAACATCTGTCGGATCCAGGCAAGCTGGACTACCGGCAGGCAGCGCCGCTGGAAGCCTTCGACCACAATTCTGATGTGTATGTCACCAAAGCATTGAAACAGATAGCGGTGACCCCGCTCAGCCTCGATCTGACCTCGCGTGTAGACCTCGAGGCGCTGGAAAACCAGCTGCGCACACGAGCCGGCGTACGAAATTAGTCCGTTTCCTTCAGTACGGCAAGCATCTGGGCATGTAGTGCCGGATTTGCGGCAAGAATTGAGGGGATATAAACGAGATAATCTCCACTCCCGTCAATCTGTGTGACTTTGGCCCCGGCTTCTTCAGCGATGAGGCTTGCCGCGGCAATATCCCAAATCTTCAAACGCAGTTCCCAAAAGCCGTCAAATCGACCTGCAGCAACGTAGCACAGATCGAGCGCGGCCGATCCCAGGCGCCGGACGCCCTGTGTGCGGACGGCAAAACGGGCGTAGTTGTCGAGGTTGTTGACGGGATTCGTCCAGATATCGTAGGGAAATCCTGTCACGAGGAGTGCTTTATTCAAATCATCCAGCCTCGAAGTTTCGAGCGGAGTTCCATTTAATGTGGCCCCGTGACCCCTGACGGCCGAAAAGCACTCATCCTGCGACGGATCGTAGACGACGCCGATTTCCACTGTACCGTTGACGGCAAAAGCCAGCGAAACCGAATAAATCGGAATGCCGTGCGCATAGTTGACTGTTCCGTCGAGAGGATCAATATACCAGGCATAGGGACTATCGTTCCCTTGCACACCACTCTCTTCGGTCACGATCCTGTGATCGGGAAATTTTTCGGTAATTTCGGAAAGCAGATACGCTTCCGATTTGCCGTCCATCTCTGTAACAAGGTCAATATCGTCCTTTTTCGAGGAGATTTTTATCGATTGTCGAAAGCCAGAACGAAGTATTTCGCCGGCCTGGCGCGCCAAATTCTCAAGTTCAATTCTTGTCGGTATCAATAGGTTAATCCTGTCTTCAGGAGATATCTTGCGAATCGGATGCGCGCACGCGCGCTTTGACCGTTCGGAGTTCTTGCAAGATGAAATTTCGAAAGTGCATTTCCTCTTCGAGGATTTGTTCAAATGCGGGTTTTTGTTCGGCGCCGAGTGATGTTATCAACCGCTGGGTTCTTGCGATCTGGTCGTCTTTCTGTGCTAATTTCATTTCCAACCGGTCAACGTATCCTTTGTAAAAAGCAGAATCGTCCAAAGGATCGGGGAGCTCTTGAACGTCTGCCGCCAGGGAATTCTCTACAGCCTCTAAAAAAACATCTGTATCAACCGGTTTTTCTAAGAAGCGGATCGCGCCTAACCGCAGCGCAAAATCACGGTCTTCTGCGGAAACATACGTAGCAGAAATCAGGATCACGGGAATGTGGCGTGTTTCTTTATCCACTCGCAGGCGCTGTACGAGCGAAAACCCATCCATTTTTGGCATTAATATATCGCTGATGATCAATGCCGGGCGCTCTTTCGAAATGGTGGCTAGGGCCTCATGACCGTTTCCGGCTGTTTGGACTTTGTAGCCTTTAAATTTGAGGGTGACATCAAGAAGGTCACGGATGTTTGAAACGTCTTCCACGATCAGGATGGTGTTCTTATTATCGCTCGACATGTTGACATTTTAGTCGTGAATTGATCACCAAGCAACCGTACACAAGTATGTATTCCAGGCCTCACCTGTGCCTTAAACGGGAGTTTTAGGGTAGGAGCGAATGAGAATGATTGACGATATGCCTTCGCTTGACACTTTGATACCCCTGTGCTACAGTTGCTCAAAGTATTTTCTGTCTGGGAAATGCGGAAATCCGCGGATTTCAGGCGCTTATCAGGAGGAGTTTCAAGTTGACGAAGTCACGCACGCAGCTGCTGGTAGACAGACTAAGAGAGCTGCAAGCTTCTTCTCCAGACGTAGAAGCGTCCGCGATCGTCAGTGTTGATGGCCTTCCGATAGCCACGGCGCTCCCCCAGGAAGTTGAAGAAGATCGAGTTTCTGCCATGTCAGCTGCAATGCTTTCGCTCGGTGAGCGGATTGCGAATGAATTAGGACGCGGCGCGCTTGAACAGGTCTATATCAAAGGGCAAAATGGATATGTTTTGCTCATGTCTGTGGGTGAAGAAGCAGTCCTGACGGTGATGGCTCGAAAAGAAGCGAAACTGGGTTTGATCCTGCTGGATATGCGACGTGCGACAGAAGATCTTATCAGTCTGATTTAGGAACAAATCGAAAATATGGAACCAATCCCACCGAGCGGTTATTACTACCCAAACAAATTTGCATTAATTACATTGGATGCCTTCGAACAAGTAATGGGGAAAAATGGCTTGAATGCGATCCTTAACCTGGCACACTTATCCGAATTGATCGATAATTATCCCGGCGATAATCTGGAAAAAGATTTCGATTTTGCACATTATTCTTCTCTGAACCTCGCCCTGGAAGAAATGTACGGCCCACGCGGCGGTCGCGGTCTCGCACTGCGCGCCGGACGCGCGCTCTGGGCAGACGCACTCCGGTATTTCGGCGCCCTGGCCGGCGTCGGCGACCTGGCGTTTAAAGTACTCCCTCTTCCGGCGAAACTCCGGATCGGGCTGCCTGCAATGGCAAAAATATTCACTCAGGTAAGTGACCAGCACTCAACTGTTCGAGAAGAAGCCAACGAAATTATCTACACGATACATCGCTGCCCGGTATGTTGGGGGCGTTCAGGCGCCGACCGTCCGGTTTGTTTCATCGCAACCGGACTCCTGCAGGAAAGCTTGAAGTGGGTTTCCGGCGGAAGTGAATTTCGCGTCAACGAATCAAAATGCGTTGCGATCGGTGATGATGTCTGCGAATTTGTCATTCAAAAGACTCCCGTAAATTTCGGATAAGCCGTACCATTCAACTGCCGGAACCAGATCACATTCGAAGGGCCGGAAAACCACCGGAAAGATCAGGGAAAACTGTGAAAGACGAAAAGCATACTTTATTGATCGTAGAAGATGATCTTGATGTCGCCGAGATGCTGAATGCTTATTTCCGCGTCCAGGGTTACAACGTTCTGACTGCAGAATGGGGAGAAGACGGAATCAAGTTGGCCACGACCGCATTCCCTGATCTGATCATCCTCGATATTCGATTGCCTGATATGGAAGGTTTCGAGGTGGCGCGCAGGTTGCGCGCAACCACGCGCACTGCCAATATCCCTATTATCTTCCTGACAGACCAGCGAGAAAAATCAAAACGCCTGAAAGGGCTCGAATTGGGTGCAGACGATTACCTTACAAAGCCGTTCGATATCCAGGA
>JBFGQG010000317.1:0-5065 GCA_041564295.1 Anaerolineales bacterium
GCATCGAGCCGTTCCAGGCGCGCTTCGATTACATGCTGAATCCCTGCAGGCAAGCCGGGCAGCCTTCCGCCGGAAAGGCTGAATGTCCAGCCGCCCTCCCGCCAGGCGCGTACGGTTTCTATAATAAAAAATGGATTCCCATCAGTATCTCGAAAGATATGGCGGAAAAACGGATCCGGCAGTGGCTCATTGAGCAGGGTTTTTGAGAGCTCTTCTGTTTCAGCCTCATTCAACCTTTCCAGTGCTATCTGCTGTAGTAGGTTATTGCGCTGAAGCGTTTTGACGACGTGTGCCTGTTCACCGGTAAGATCTTCGATCCTGCAAAGCCCGATGATCAAAATCGGGAGTGAAGACGCGCGGCGGGCGAGAAACGCGAGCACTTCCCAGGTAAGGCTGTCGGCCCAATGCAGGTTATCCAGAATCAGCATTAAAGGTGTAGACGGATTTTGCGCGCTTAAGTAAGCCAGCATCGCACCAAATGCGTCCACGATTCGAGTCTGTTCTCTGATGCTGGTGTCAGGTGGAGGAAGGAACGGGTAGCGCTGGGTCAGCGCAGGGACGAGTTCCGCCATTATGGTCAACCATGGCGGCAGGACTGTTTCTGTTTTCGGAAACAGGTTCAGAGATCGTTCAATTGAAACGCGCAGCGGCGCATAGGGCGTCCGCGCTTCAAGTTCGTGGCACGCGCCTGACATTACCGGATGATCCGAAAGCTGATCCAAAAAATCCCTGATCAGGCGAGTCTTCCCAATGCCGGATTCACCGGTGATGAGGATCAATTTTCCCTTCCCGAGCACCGCCTCCATATGGGCTCCTCTGAGCTGAGATATTTCCTCCTCCCTTCCAACCAGCGGCGGTACTGGAGGGGAAGCAGCTCTCGAACGGTCCTCATGAGCCGTTGGCTCTGCAGATTCGAGGGCATCTTCCTGGTGTAACCCGCCTTTCTGAATTGCCGCGAGAAGCGATTGGGTCTCAGGCAGGGGCTCTGCATCCAGTTCATCTTGAAGGAATTGCCGGAGAGTCTGGTACTGCTGAATCGCCCGCGCCCTGTCCCCATTCAGCGCGAAAAGCCGCATCAGTGCGCGTTGCGCCTCCTCGTCAAACGGATCGTTTTGCAGGCGTTTCTGGGTATATTGGATTGCTTCTTCAAGCCGCCCATCATTGCGTGAGGAGATGGCCAGTTTTTCGAGCGTCTGCAAATACCGCTGGCGAAGCTGCTGCCTCTCCTCATCGCACCAATCTTCGTAAATATCCTCGAGAAGATCACCGTTGTACAAATCTACGGCGCTCTTTAACTCCTCAATCGTAGCTCCAGGTCGCGTTCTCTCTCTGAATGCCTCGATATCCAGCCAGAGTGAGATACCGGGGTTGACCTGGAGGGTTGACCCGTCCGCCAGTAAGATATCCGGGTCCAGGTCGACGTCTTCAAAAGTACGGCGAATTCGATGGATGTATTGGCGGAGATTACGCCTGGCAGCAGTTTCCGAGCCGCGTGGCCAGAGCTGAAAGGCAAGATGCCTGCGGTCTACAGGTTGGTTGCGTTTCAGGAGCAAATAGGCGAATAAAGAGCGTGTTGTAGGCGCGCCGAGGTCGATGGGTTGACCGTCTTCGGTACAGACATGCAGTGTTTTGAAAAGTGACGCGCGCAGCAAGACCATCCTGTATTAAAGTATACGTTTAATCTCCTGCGAGCGCAAAGAAATCAGAATATATCGTATGCAGACGCAACCAGGTGGAGGTCTTCTACCTGCGGAGGCACTTCCGGCTTACTCTCCTTCAACTGAGCCTGAAATCGCTTGAACGATTCCAGTCCGTTCACAATCGCACTCCCATTTTCATTCTTATAAAACGCGATGTGAACGAATGTACGCCCGTCGTCCAGCGTATGTGCGCTGTAACGAATGCTGTCATCGTCTAATGTACGAAGCTCAGACATGACAGCAGCAATATTTCGTTTATTGGTTTCAGCATATTCTTCCCGAACGGTGTATTGAACTTTCACGCCTCTCATGATGGTTCCTTTCAAAGCTACGCGTTGGCCGCGAGTTTGTCAATTATTATTCGTATTCTGCCTGCTGGAAGGCGCATTATATCAAACATAATGATTGCACTTTTTGCGTTCTTAATGCTCTATAATGTTTTTGGACGGAGGAGACAGCGGGAAAAACGCTGGACGCCTTGACAACCGGCCGTTGAGCAAGGAGCTCTAATATGATGGGCAGATTCCGTGTTATTCTGTTTCTGGTCGTCGTTCGGCTTGTGGTGAATAGCTGTACCAGAGCCCCGGAGCGAACTGACTCCGGCCCGGCCTCTCCACAGGTCACCAGTTCAAAACCCATTCAGCCGGCTCCCACGTTTACTGCAACCTTTTCTGTTACTAATACCCCGGCCCAGACGTTTTCCCTCCATCTCCCGGAATACGACCGGATCGTTTTCACGATCGAGAATCCCGAGCCATGGACCGGCAAAGAAGGCGAGGTCCGGCCAGACTGGAAAGCCTGGGGCGCAGAAAGTTTCGACGTGGCTCCGGACGGCTCTTTCTGGATCGCCGACTCCGCCGTATCTCCTGCCCGATTGTTGCATTACGACCATGAAGGGAATTTGCTGCATGAAGTGTCGCTGGAAGGCCTGGTTGTCTTTCCATACGATCTTGCAGTATTAAATGACGGGATCTGGGTGTTAGACATATCCGCTGCAACGCCGCGCGTGGCGCGGTTTGACCTCGATGGGCAATACCAATTCTTTGCTGAAATCGATACAGAATTAATGACCTTCGAAGGCGCGTTTATCTCTAATGGGGTGGATAGCCTTTTAAAGGGCGAAAGGGGCGAGCTGCTGCTCCATGGAGTAACCGGTTACACCGTCTTTATAAATACAACCGGTGAAAAAGTCGCCCAACCACTGGATTCACTGCTCTTTTTTGGCCACAGCTTCCAGATCGGGACCTTCAACCCCGCAACAGGAGCGACTCCGATCATTTTCGACGGGCTGAATTTCAATACTGGCGAGAATTTCCACATTTATGAACCCGCCTTTCTGGGATTCAATCCTGACGGAAGCTTTGCCATCACCGGCCTGGTATTCCCTGCAAGCGGAGACATGGCAGACGCTCAGGTCAGATATTACGCTCCGTCCGGGGAGCTGCTGGGCAAAGCATGGCAGCGAGAGCAGACGATCCACAGGGACTTCAACCACCACCTGGCCTTTGGACCTGACGGGTCGATATTCCAGCTCCTTTCGAATCCTGACCACACAGTCCAGATGCTGCAACTTGGTTTTGCTGCGGAATTGGCGCCGCTCTCTGCATCCCCAGCGCGCACTGGGCCACCTTTATTTCCGCTGGCATTGGTTGATAATCCTGCGAACGACGTCGATCAAGCACAGAACGCGCTGGTATCCTTTTTCTCTGAATTAAGTTCGGGGAATCACGAGGCTGGCGCGGAACTTTACGGTGGGCCGGCAGATGAATTCCTCCGACCACCTGAGCCTGAGGAATCCCTGAACAGTTATTGGGGATTTCTGTGCTCGTATTTATGGTGTCTGCAGGTGGCTGAAATAACCGAAATCGAAGTCGTGGCAGAGGACGAATACCTGTTCTTTACGACCTTCATGCATCCGGATGGAGCGAGATTCGAGATCGGCGCCTGCTGCGGGGAAGATCCGGCAGCGAGGCCGCCTGTATGGCAGTTTGCTTTTCCGGTCAGGCGAATTGACGGCATCTGGCAGGTCATGCGCCCGCCGCTCTACACGCCGTGATCAGTGAAAAATATCCCTGTCGGCCTGGTCAGCCTCTTCGAGCACTTTTTTAGCCTCTGTTTTGATTTCAACAGGCGCCCCGGCCCTTTTGGGTATCAGCTGAACCAGCTCCCGTGCCTGTTTGAGCAACGCTTTGACCTTGACGACGTAGTTGAAATCAAATTTGCCGCCGACTTCAGGCACGGGCAGGTCGCGGGCTTCCTGAATCAAAGCGCGGGCTTTCTCGATTCTCTTCACAGCTGGGATGGTTGGTGACATCATAACCTCGCTTCTGTCGCTTCTAAGATATATTGTAGCATTCAGTCAGTCATTTACACTTTTGTATGATCGAGAAGGATCCAGAAATGCGGCACACAAAATTCCCCTTCTTATCTATCTTCGTTTTTTTATCGGCATGCGCAGGGCAATCCGCTCCGTTTCCTCAAACGATTGGCCCAAGCCCTGCCTTTGCCACCCTGCCCCCCACATGGACCTCGCTGCCATTAACACCAACGCCTGCTCCTCCTATTGAAACAAACACACCCTCTCCAGCCGCCGCAGCAACAATGACACTTCCCGCCACTCTGACGGCAACCAGCACGCTCGCACCTGCTGAAATCGCAGCAGAACTCGCCACGCGAATGGTGGCGGAACCTTCACCGACGCCGATGCTCGCCTGCCTGGCTCGGGCCACCGGAAACGGCCTCCCGCTCGCAGCTCATCCGTTTGGCAGGCCTGGTCCGGCGACAATGGTTCCAGACCAGGACCACGAGATCACGGCCTGGCACTCCCCGCTTTTGTACATCAGTCTGAACGGACAGCCGCAGGGTTGGGTCCGCATCCCTCGTGAAGGCCTTGAGCTCAGCGGAGCAAGTTGCATGCCCGAGGGCCATACCGATCTGGAAGACCTTTATGGCTACCCGAACGTTTGCCTGTTTCTTGCAATTAGTGGAACTGAACCGCCGATCATGTATCGAGATACTTCACTCGAATCGGCCACATCATTCCAGGTCGTAATCGGTTATTTCCTTGGCCAGAAGGGCGATTATTACAGCATCACCTTCAGCGAAGCGGGGCCGACCGGCTATGTTCTAAAGTCTTCGGGGCTATTAGTTGGAGACTGCCCTTAATAAATCTAGCCGTTTGCTGGAAAGATTCAACGGGACAAAGATCTTAAACTAGCAGGTAGCGAGGTCTGGGTTTCCTGTTTTTTGAAGAGGATGTTCTGAATGCTTGGCTTTCTCTTTTTTTCCGTTAGAATTATTTCATGCCCCCAGAACCGACAATTCCCGGTGTCTACGTTCAGGAAGTCCCTTCCGGCATCCGCTCC
>JBFGQG010000318.1:0-5056 GCA_041564295.1 Anaerolineales bacterium
CCCGCTGGATGGCCTTGAGCTGTTCCCTTAAAAAATATTCTCGCTGAACTTTATCGATTTCTGAACGGGCCTGATCTTGAATTTTCTGGCCGATCTCAAGCACTTCGGTCTCATGCACGAGCAGCCCGATCAATTTCCGCAGTTTTCCAACGGTAGAGTCGATTTCGAGGAGTTCCTGTGCGTCTTCGAGCTCTATTCGCTGGAAATTTGCGATCGAGTACACAGTGGGTAGAGGGTCCTCCAATTCAAGAATCGATGAGACAATTTCCTGGGGAATGCCGGAAATCAATTCAGAAATATGCTCAAACTGTTCCTGTGCGTTTCGGGAGAGCGCTTCGATTTCGATATCGTCTTCAATTAATTCGGGTATTCGAGTGTAGGTCGCCTGAAGGTATGGTTTTGTCTCGACGTAATCATCGATCTTGATCCGATCGAGACCCTGCACGAGTAAGCGGATGGTCCCATCCGGTGCCCGGAAGAGGCGGTGAACCGTAGCGATGGTGCCAATACCGTAGAGATCCGACGGGTCCGGGTTTTCTAGGGCAGGATCTTTTGATGCCACAAGCCCGATGTACTGGTTTCCGGCCTGTACATCTTCGATAAGCCGGATGGAGCGCGGCTGGCCGACCGTAAGGGGGACGGCTGTATGCGGATAAACCACGACCCCACGTAGAGGGAGGATCGCCAGGTGTTCGGGATAGTCTTCAGATGTATACTTTTTCAGATCTTTCCAATCAAAATCAGTCATGATTTTGGTATATATCCTTTAATAAAACTGATTGGTCTTAACCTTCAGGCATCAAGGTGCCCATCAATCCAGTGGAAAACGCCAATTGTGGATAAACGTAGTATATATGATTGTTCGCTATGTGGGCAGACAAAGCGCCCCCACCAGGATTCGAACCTGGATTGACGGTTTAGAAGACCGCTGTTCTGTCCCTTGAACTATGGGGGCATTTATTCGTGTCGGAAATTGTACCCCCAACGGTGGGGGAGTGGGAATCTGTCTACGTTGAAGGTTAATTATCACTGGAGCATCGGTCGGATGCCTTTCGTCACGCGCGGCCCGGAAAGCATTTGGAGCACCATTTTCGGGTCCCGGCCCAATTTTTCCCCGATCTCAACGGCCGTTAGCGGTATGTTGCCGTTCGCCAGCAACAGGCGGAAAATCGATTCGGCGACAGAGGTCGATTCTGTGATGAAATCATCTCTTTTTGCGTATTGCGTGATCAGTAAATGCTGCAGGGCATCCACCGGATGGACTTCGGCGGTTTCCTGGTCAACGATGTCGATCATTTTTTCATCCCCGGCCGACATGAGGCTTTCCAGATCAGCCTCACTTAAATAACTTTTCAAATAGACCTGCCAGCTGCGATCATTTTGTTTCCACCATTCGAAATCTATATGGAATGGTGTCTGTAATGTCGGTTTTACAAGACGGATGCGATTCGCTTGCATCTTGGTTTTTGTCCTTCAAATAAGGTTGGTCCTGTGTTTTCGAAGTTCACAGGTTAATTGTGAATGGTCTCGTCTAGCTTGAAGTAGAGATCTCCTACATGTTGAAACCATGGGCGTGTGCTCAACAATGCAAAAATCGGCCCCGGCGGCGATCTGCGGACTAGGTTGACAGCTGCGTAGAGTTCGCTGGCGTGCACATTGCCCTGTGGATTGAGTTTTGCAAGCTCACGGAACAGACTGACGACAATTTTCTCGAACGGTGTTCGATCTTTGCTGTGTTTTTCCCAGACCAGGTCCAGCGCTGCAAAATCCGGCACAGCAATCGCCATTCGTTCATCGTATTTCGTCTTTACGAATTGTTTCAGCATGGCAAGGACGAGCCCCCCGTCCGAGCCGGCCAAAACAGTGCGGAGCCATTCCCGGGTCTCGCGTTTCTTCGCAGCTTCCACGATGACCTCACCTGGGGCATTGCCTTTTCGGACCCGGACGAGCGCGCCAGGAATCAAACCGTTTCCCTCGTAAAATTTTTCAAGCCCGGAGACATATCTGCCATCACGCACTACCCACGCGGGAAACTTTTCTCCGGATTTTCCATCCACCAGTGTGAAACGAATTCGAGGCGCCTGGTATGCTGTCGGGAAGAGCTTCAAGAGCCGGGAAGATAACGGCAGAGTCCCTGAGCGCCAGTGCGGATAAATCAGCCGAATTTCAACTTCGACAAGACCGGCATTGGCGGTCCGAAGGCCGGATAGCTCGTCGTCCAATTCAAGGTTGAGCAAATCCATTTCTTCAGTCAATTCATCGGGATCAAATTCAACCGGAAAATATTTAAGGTATTTCGGTGTTTCTAGAACCGGTTTTGGCTCCAGGCGTTTCAAGAACCAGAGAATCTGACCGGCCGGGCCTACCTCATCAAAGCGCTCATCTCTCCAGAGTGCGAAATCAAGGGAGAATTCTGCCAGTGATTTATTGATGTTTTTCGGAAGATCCACATTCTCAAGGAGCTTGCGGGTGGGCAGAGGGCCGCCGCCTTCCATATCCAGGACTGCTTCAGCCAGATTGAGGTGACCGATATTGATTTTTATAAGAAGAGCCCGCGGAAACCACCGGCCTGCAATTCGCACGAATTCTTCACTGGCCTCGAGGTTTTCTTCGAGCACATCAGCGATCGAATCGCCGAATTCCTCCATGACATTGTCCGGATTGTTCAGGCCGGTTTCTTCAGTCATCACAGGCGGAACGTTCAACGGATGGTCTTGAATCCCGATTGCGAACTCACGCTCCATGCCGGAATCAAACCTGACTTCGATGACGTTGAACTCATCATAGCTGGGATTAAAGCCTTTGCGTTTTCCTGAAACCGTGCCGCGTTCCCATTCAAAGGAAGGGAAAATGATTGTTTGCCCGACTTCATAATCGTTCTTCGGCAAGAAAATATCTCCGCCAGCACTTTTTCTGCGTTCCATCGCCTTGCGCTCTTCGGTGATACGCTCTGTAATCATTAACCTGACGAGTTCCATCGTCCGGAGAGGCGTTTCTTTCTCTAGTAGAACGTTGTAGAGGGACTCGATGTCCATCTCGGTGAGAACGAAATTTTCCCAATAGTCGATTTTTAGTGAAAATGTTGCTGCTACCATTACCTGTACAAGCCTTGTGTTCAGCACTAAATAAATATTCTACAGAAAGTTGGACAGGTAGGAGCGCTCCATAACTGCCCAATTCGACCGGCGCACAGGTGCCTGCCGCATTGTTCGATCGTGAATAATATTGTGCCGGATTTGAAGAATAAGTTCTGAAAAAGCCGGATTACCCGGAGGCGTACCAGATCACTCCTCATGGAGTGAGACATGGCGCTTCGGCCCTGATCTGGGCTTCTTCATTCAATGACGCCGTGCATGGAAAGATAGATCGATGCACTTCGCCAAACCTTCAAGCGAAACAATTATAACTTAACATTTGCACAGGGGGCGGGCCGAGACGGTCTACGTTGCTGCTCCTTGCATCACGGGTATACGGTTGTCAACCAATCCAATGGGTCGACAGGTATCCCGTTGACCAGCACTTCCCAGTGCAAATGTGGGCCGGTCGACCGACCGGTATTACCTACCAGCCCGATGACGTCTCCGGGACTGACCTGGTCTCCAACCGACACAAGAATCTCCGATTGGTGCATGATCGCAGACAGAACGCCTAAACCGTGATCGATCAGCGTGTAATTGCCGCGCACATCCAGCAGTCCAGTGAAAATGACCACACCCTTCGCGGGGGCAAAAATCTGCACACCAGTACCGCCGCAGTAGTCCACGCCTGAATGGTAGAAATTGAACGCGCTGCCGTTATATGACCGCCGGTTACCAAAGGTTGAATTGATGCAATCCTCAAAAGGTGATGGTGCCGCAAATAATCCGTCCCAAAGTTTCTTTGGTGTAACTTCATCCAGATAGGGTTGAAGGATTTTGTTTTCCGCTTCTGTTGTCTCCGGGTCGATCAGTCCAGCCGGCACATTCAGATATTCAAAGATGTAATCCGAAGGGAACACCTTAATCGCCTGCATAAAATCAATTTGAGTACCATCCGCAGCTTCGCCGAATAAACGGAGTGGATACAAACCGGGGGCGAGCATTGCATGGATTCCCTGAAGGCTGACGTATGAAGCTTCATTCACCTGTAAGACTTTCAAATTGTAAGGCCCCAGGCTTCCCGATAGACTCACTGGTCCACTCGTCGTCAGCCTCAGGGAAGCTGTCTCACCCTGGAACAGGGAATTCATTTCAACACTCATGATGGGGTGCGGCAGACCTGCAGGACCCTCATCTCCTGCCCGATCGATAACCAGGACGTCGCCGGGGACCAACCGGATCAAACCTTTGGCGCCGTTCCATTCGCTGATGGTCCACGGATTGGTATTTGTCTTTACGGCTGATTCGAGAAAGGACTGGCCTGCTCCGGCGGTGACGCGATAAGGAGCCGCCAGTCCGCCGCTGCGTGTCAGCACGAGCGAAGCGCCCCTGTGCAGTTCGACAGGGCTCACCAATCGGTTGAGTTTTACCAGCAACCTCATCGGGATCTGGTATGTCCGGCTGAGACCTCGCATGTTCTCACCGATTTGAACGTTCGTCGTTTCGAGCCGGCCGGTAATGCCTTCAAGTCCAGGAATGACCAACCGGTCACCCACAAACAACGTATTGGCGTTGGGGAGTCCGTTCGTGCTGACGAGGTCTTCCACAGTGACACCGAATTGGATGGCGATTTCGAAAAGGGTATCACCCTCCTCTACGACATAGATCGGGCCGGACGCCGTCTCTTCCTGTGCAAAAACAGGAAAATTATTGACCGATAAGATGAGAACTAAGAGGCTAAACTGGAGGAATTTCTTCAAAATAAACCTCATCGCCAATGCTGAACCGGTTGAGCTGATCGATCGAAGTTTCCAATACATACTTGGCCGGGCCTGCGGGCGTAAGAAAAGACCGCCACCGGTAGGCAGGGCGGACGTCTACGACCTTGCCCGCCGTATTGATCCAGACGACCGCCAGGTCCATTCGCATCCAGAGCATGTGGATTGCTGAGTCGATCCGGTTTTCATTTCTCTGCACAA
>JBFGQG010000319.1:0-5025 GCA_041564295.1 Anaerolineales bacterium
CGACGCGACAGGCGATGTAGGGATGGCTTTGAAAGCGCAGGGCCACAGGCTGCAGGTGGAAGGAAACAACATGGTGGGTATGGCCATCCGGTCGTACACGCCTCGCATTGCACAGGACGTCGGGGAGGAACCGCAGCGTTTCGCAAACCCGCTGCTGCCGGAAACGCGGTCAGAGATCGCACTGCCCCTCGTGGTCGGCGACCACGTACTCGGCGCCATGAATGTACAGTCCAGAGAAGCAAATGCGTTCGACCAGCAGGTCATCGAAACGCTGCAGACGCTCGCGAACCAGGTGGCCATAGCTATTGAGAACGCAAACTTGTTCGAACGCACGCAGGAAGCTGCGAGGTCCCAGCAACGCCTGAATGAATTTGCCACCAACATCCAGCGCGCGACGGACATTTCAGGGATCCTCACCACAACAATCAACGAGTTATCGGGGATGTTGGATACTTCCGAGATTTCCATTCGGCTGGCGTCCGAGGAAGAACTAACGCATGATTCGAACGGAGCAGCTGGTTCGGATTAGGAGATTGTGCCGGGGATGGGCCTAAAGTGATGAAGATGAATTTTTTTACCAAATGGCTTTTAAATCGATATCCTGATGAAAACGACTGGAGCACCGTTCGTTTACTGGGCTATATTATCGTTGTTTCGTTCATCGCAGCAGTTGGGATCGCCATCGTTTCGATTTTCGATCCGGCCTCTCAATCCACGATAACGCTCGCGATTGCCAGCATCATCCTCTTATTTACTTTGTTTTTTCTGCGCGCAGGCCGGCTGGCTCTCGCACGCTGGTTGATGCCCTTGATCGTCTTTGCGATCGTAACATACGAAGTATATGCCACAGGCGAAGGGACAAAAGAAGTCCAGATCCTCGGTTATCCGATTGTCATTCTATTCAGCACACTGCTGCTGGGCTCACGAGGAGCCTGGTTATTTACGGTCTTATCCTCTGCCTCTTACACTGGCGTGCTTTTTATTCACAAATACGAAATCCTCCGCCCGTTCGAGAATGCTGCTAACCTGCAGCCTCTCGACGCCATCATCGCAACCCTGATTTTTTTCGTCATCGCTTACACGCTCGTTTCTATTGTCAACCAGTTGTCGAACAGCCTGGAACGATTGCGGGTCAACGATGCAGAACTGCGCACCACCATTGAAACACTCGAAGGTATTCAGAGCAACCTCGAGAATATCGTCCAGGCCAGGACAGCCCAGATCGCCGTTTCAGCCGAAGTGGGGCGCGTGGCCAGTTCGCTGCTTGATCCGGATGAAATTATCGCGCAGGTCGTCCACCTTATCACCGAACGATTCGGATACTACTACGCAGCCTTATTCCTCGTCGACCAGAGCGGTGTCTGGGCAAAACTGGTCAACGCCACGGGTGAAGCAGGTGAGGCGCTGATCGAACGCAACCACCGGCTGCAGGTCGGCGGGCGCAGCATGGTCGGCTCCGCGATCACAACACGCCAGCCTCGGATTGCGCTCGATGCGGGTGCAGAACCCGTCCGTTTCGACAACCCCTACCTGCCGAAGACCCGTTCGGAAATCGCACTTCCCCTGATCGTCGGCAACCGTGTTATCGGCGCTCTCGACGTCCAGTCCGTGGAAAGCAATGCCTTCGATACTGAAGACATCGAAGTGCTCCAAAACATGGCCAACCAGGTTGCCGTCGCCATTGACAACGCCCGTCTATACCAGGAATCACGCACCCGTCTCGAAGAGATCAACCGCATGTATCGCCGTGAAGTGCGACCACCAAACCGGTCGCTCGTGTTCCGGGAAGGTCAGGTCCTGGAAGGCACCTCTGGAGAATTTGCCCATCTCGCAACCGTCGTGACCAGTAAATCCCCCCACGTCGATCATTATAAAAACCAGACGACGGTCACCGTGCCTTTCGTCTCTGGCGGACAGATTATCGGCGTGATGTCACTGAAATCAAAGAACCGCCGCTGGTCCCAGGATGAGATCAACCTGATCGAGTCGACCTCGAACCAGATCGCCCTCACGCTTGAGAACGCAATGCTGGTCCATGAAAGCCAGGAACGGGTCCGGCAAGAGCGCTTCTTGAATGAAGGCGCCGCAAGAATTCGAGAAACCTTTGATATCGAAGCCATACTGCAGACGGCCGCGCTGGATATCCAGCGGGCGTTGAACCTTAAAGAAGTGGATTTGCAGCTGGGCCTCGAGCCGGGTCAGACTAAGGAAAACGGCCAGTAACGCGGACCTTATCTTATGAACGCAATTATCCTCTCCATCGCTTTCAATCTAGTTTTCATGCTGGAAACCATCACGGCCGGGTTCGTCCTGATTGCCAACCGCAGGGCGGCGGAAAATCGGGCAATCGCGCTGCTGCTCGTTGTCTTCGGATTAAACAGCCTTTCTTACGGTACGCTGTTCGGTACCTTTTCGCTCGATGCAGCCGTCCCCTGGATCGGACTTTTCGTAATTACCACGTATACAGTTGGGCCGGCGATTTACATTGCCACCGTCGCCGTACTGCGCCCCCGCTGGTTCCGCCACAAATGGCTTTATTATCCGATCTACCTCTTATCGGCTTTTCCGCTGCTCGCCGTGCTTGCCGATGCCGCCGGGCTGACCACCCGATTCCTCGCCAGTCCGCTCCTCTTTGTGACGCCGAACCCACAGGCGTATACCGGCGGGATTATCACGCTGCAAGAAACAGCTTTCGGTCTGCTCAGTCCATTTATGCTTTTTTTCCAGGTTGGGTTCCCGTTGCTCGCGGTGATTTGCCCCATCATCGTAGTGGGTGTTCGGGATTGGAAGCCCAGCCCCGTAAGCAGCCGGATTGCCTGGGCCTTTTTACTCGCGACGGTGATCGGCGCTGCCAGCCAGGTAGTTCTGGCAGACTCCATTTCAATTGAAATCTCCTCGCTGATCGCGAACCTGGGTTTTGTCCTTGTTTTCGGCCTGGCATCGATCAAACGCCCGCATGCGACATGGAACCTTCGTGCGATCCGCCGTGCCCTTGACGATTGGCCGGTTTTTGCGAAGCTCGTTCTCGTCGTCGTGACAGTGTTCATCCCGACAATTTTCATGATCACCCTGATTTCCGGAAGCATCGTCCGAACCAATATGACCGAACAGATCGGCAACAGCTTCAACGCGCTCGCCCGGCTCGAAGCCCGGAACCTGTCAGACAGGATCCGTATCCATACGAACAACCTAGAGAGAGTGAGCATTTCCCCGGTGCTGCAATCTGCGCTCAATCTCAGAGCGCAGGAAACGCGCAGTCTCTCCCCGGAACAGGTCAAGTCGTGGTTGAACAGGGAAGAATTGGACTGGGTCGTCAACGACCAGGCAGCTTTCGAGCAACTCTCCCCCGATTTCCTCTCGTCCCTGAATATTCTGACCGAATTCCAGGCAACTTTCCCTGAGTTCACATACCTGCAATTGACGGACGCGAACGGCGGCCTCATTTCCGCAACCAGTCCACCCAAACACTTTGACTTTTCCAACGCTGGATGGTGGCGCGCTGCCTACGATGATGGTCGCGGCCAGGTTTTTATGTCCGTGCCGCTGCGAAATCCGGAGACCGGCAATCATTATCTGCAGATCGTACTCCCGATCTTCGCCCGGAATCGGAATGCGGTGGTTGGCATCCTTATGGCCCACTTTCAGCTGGATGAGGTTTTCCGGAACCTGGCGGACACGCGCATCGGCGAACTAGGTCGCGCCGACCTCTTCAGCCCTGGCGGTATTTTAATCCCGCTTGACGCAGATGATCTCGAGCATCTCGAGGGGACCAGGGGCAGTGCCCTCCCATGGGACCAGCTGGATGCAGATCCGGCCGTCTGGCACATCCTCGAGTATGCGTCCACCACCAGCATTGTTTCCTGGACGCCTGTCGAAAACCTCGCTGGATCAAATACAGCCCCATGGCGCGTGATGATCCACCAGCCCGTATCGGAAGCACTCCTGGCCGTCACCGCTGCTCAACAGGCCTCCTTACTGACCACGCTCCTCACCACCATTCTCGGCTTCGGGTTTGCATGGGTGCTATCTGGTCTTATTACCAGGCCGATTACTTCCCTCACGCAGGTCGCCCAGAAAGTTCTCGAAGGTGATCTCGACGTCCAGGCGGATATCACAGGCAAAGACGAAGTCGGTATCCTGGCAAATACCTTCAACACAATGACGGCGCAGGTACGGAACCTCGTCACAAGCCTGGAATCCCAGGTGCGGGAACGTACTTCGGACCTCGAGCGCCAGGCTTTAAAACTCCAGGCCGCTGCGGAGGTCGGGCAGGGCGTCCTCTCGATCCTCAACACGGACGACCTCGTCCGCACAACCGTAGATATCATCCGTGAACGATTCGACCTGTATTATGTCGGCCTGTTCCTCGTGGACGAAGCTGGCGAATGGGCTGTCCTCCAGGCTGGGACTGGTGAGGCCGGCGAGCAGATGCTGGGTCGCGGCCACCGCATACGCGTCGGTGAAGGCATGATCGGCTGGAGTGTTCAAAACTCACAGACCCGCGTCGCAGGGGATGCTGCAACGGATGCTGTTCGCCTCCTTACACCTGAATTGCCGAACACCAGGTCTGAGGCGGCTATTCCGATGCGCGCCCGCGGCCAGACGATCGGTGCTCTGACCGTTCAAAGCACGCGCGCTGACGAGTTCGACCAGACGTCTCTCAACATCCTCCAGTCCCTCGCAGACCAGGTCGGAACAGCCGTGGACAACGTCAACCTGCTCGAACAGAACCAGGCCTCCCTTCGTGAAAGCCGGGAGGCTCTCGATACCGTCAGGCGGACGTACCGTCAGGTCACTCGAGAAGCCTGGACGGAAACCACCCAGAAACTCCAGTGGGGCCTCGTGGCAACGCCTGAAGGCCTGCGTTGGAAACAGCCAGCTGACTCCTCCAGAGCGCTCACTGGTCCGGCTGACGTTGGCGATGAACTGGCCGTACCGATCAAAATCCGGGACCATCACGTCGGGACGATCCGCCTGCGAAAACCGGAGAATTCCGGTGCGTGGTCGCCAATGGAAAAGCAATAC
>JBFGQG010000320.1:0-5007 GCA_041564295.1 Anaerolineales bacterium
ATTATTGTATCCTACATAAAGTAAATCTTGCGCTATATTCGATGTTCTAAGTTGAAATGAAATTGTCATGTAGAACTGTTTCATACATTTTGTATGTGTAACCGAAATAAGCCAGATTTGTCCATCCAGGTAATTTAGAGGATGACGCAGATTTTACAGCACTAATTCATTTTATTTACTGGCTTACTTTGACCCGCACAGCACCGTCCAGCGTCAAAAAAGACGCACTAACTGGGATGCTTTGATCCGGTGATTGATCATGGTCGCTATGCCTCATTGAAGGCAGACTCACCGGGGAGTAAGTAGCGAAACCGGCCCATTCTGGGCCGGCTCGTTTTTTAAAGCGTGGAAATTTGTTTCGGTCCGATTTTTAATTGTCAGCGATTTCAGATTTGTAAGTTGCATTTTTTATCAGGAGCCTAATTTCAGTTCTTTTATAACCAAACCTCTAACCGCATAATCATCCAGACCTAGTAGGAGGCACGTCATGAGTCGATGGCTTGTAAGTACAAGTTTGCGTATTCGTTTCTTGATCGTAGTAATCGCAGCCGTTTTGCTGGTATTCGGGTTTTCACAGGTAGCGAGTATGCCAGTGGATATATTCCCCGAATTCAACCCGCCCCTGGTTGAGATCCAGACTGAAGCACTCGGTCTTTCTGCGGAGGAAATGGAAGCCTTGATCACCGTTCCAATGGAAGCAGACTTACTCAACGGAGTGGCTTGGTTGGACGAGATCTATTCGGAGTCTGTTACCGGCGTTTCCTCCATCCTGCTGGTCTTCGAGCCCGGCACCGACCCGATCCGCGCAAGGCAGATGGTCCAGGAGCGCATGTCCGAAACATTTGCTCTACCGAACGTGTCCAGGCCGCCCACAATGCTCCAACCGTTGTCGACATCCAATCGCCTCATGATGGTGGGCCTTTCATCGGATGAAATCTCGCTGATCGATATGAGCGTCTTAGCTCGCTGGAACATCGCACCCAAGCTTCTCGGCGTGCCTGGCGTTGCGAACGTCGCAATCTGGGGTCAGCGTGAATGGCAACTCCAGGTACTGGTCGATCCGGAACGGATTCAAGATGCAGGTGTAACGCTCGACCAGATCATTGCCACTTCCGGCGAAGCCCTCTGGGTATCGCCACTCAGCTACCTGGAAGCCTCTTCACCCGGTACGACCGGCTGGATCGATACGCCTAACCAGCGCCTGACGATCCGCCACGAACTTCCGATCCGATCTGCTTCGGATATGGACCAGATCCCAATCCAGGGAACGGCCTACAGGCTGGGAGATGTGACCACATTAGTGGAAGACCACCAGCCGCTGATCGGCGACGCAATTCTCCATGACAAGCCAGGCCTGATCCTGGTGATCGAAAAATTCCCTGATGCGAATTCATTGGAAGTCACCGCCGGCGTCGAGGAAGCGCTGCGAACTATGAGTGCCGGTCTTCAGGGAATTAATATCGACACGAATCTCTTCAGGTCAGCCAACTACATTGAACTATCCTCCGCAAACCTGCAGTGGGTGGCCGGTATCGGTGCAGTTCTCCTTGTAGCGGCAATATTCGGTTTCTTTGTGAGTTGGCGGGCAGCGGTGGTGAGCCTTATTGCGATACCACTTTCATTAATTAGCACATTGTTCATACTTGAAATCCGTGATCAATCGCTAAACATCATGGTGCTAACCGGTCTTGTGATTGCACTCGGCGTCATCATCGACGATGCAATCGTAGACGCAGACCAGATGTTGAAGCAGCTGCGCGAGAACCAAAACAAAGAAAAACCGTTGGATGCATTAGATGTGGTGCAGCGATCGGCGACCAAAATGCGAGGCAGTCTGGTCGTTGGCACGGTCATTCTCCTTGTTGCTGTCCTGCCAGTATTCTTCATGCCGCAGCTCACAAAAGATTTCCTTTCTCCGCTGGCCACAACGTATATCCTGGCGGTAATCTCATCGCTCGTTATTGCACAAACAGTAACACCCGCTTTGAGCGCCCTACTTTTCAATAATGGCGTTTCGGAAACACGGGAATCGTCCCTCATCATGCAAGTGCGTGATCGCTACACGGGTCGGTTAACGAAGGCAATCAATAAGCCGAATCCAACCTGGATAATCGCTGGAATCCTGCTGGTCCTGGCTGTCGGTGCAACCTTTTTGATCAATACAACCCTGCTTCCGGACCTCAAACAAACCAATATCCGGATCCAGTGGGACGGGGCTCCTGCTACATCTCGTGCGCAGATGGCCCGGATCACCTCACTGGCTTCCAAAGAGTTGCGAGAAATCCCCGGCGTCGTCAACGTCGGTTCACATATCGGCCGCGCAGTTACCGGCGATGAGGTTGTCGGCATCAACTCGGCAGAAATCTGGTTGTCGCTCGACTCATCCGCCAGTTACGAAGAAACGCTTGCGGCCATCCGCGAAGTCATCGCTGGCTATCCAGGGCTCTTCCGGGATGCGACTTCCTACCAGCCGGATCGGTTGAGTGAAGTTTTAGCACCCGGTGTGGACGGGTTGACTGTTCGGGTTTTTGGCCATGAATTCGGAGTCCTCGAAGACACTGCGCAAGATGTTGCCCGAAGGTTGGAGTCGATCGAAGGCGTACAGGGTGTCACTGTGGAATCGACTGTACTCGAACCTCAAATTGAAATTGAAGTGGACCTCGCTGCAGCTGAAAGGTTCCAGGTCAAACCCGGCGATGTTCGCCGGTCTGCAACAACCCTGCTCTCCGGTCTCCAGGTCGGAAACCTGTACGAAGAACAGAAGGTTTTCGAAGTAATCGTCTGGGGTATTCCTGAAGTTCGCCGGAACCTGAATGATGTTCACAACTTGTTAGTCGACACACCACGGGGAGGACATGTCCGTCTTGGTGAAGTTGCAGACATTCGTATTGTCCCTGCGCCGCTCGTCATCAAACGTGATGCAGTTTCACGATATATCGACGTTCACGTCGATGTTGCAAACCGATCGACCGCCGCCGTTGCTGCCGACGTTGAAGCCATACTTCTCGATGTCCCGGTTCCCTTCGAATACCATGTGAGCCTGCTGGGTGGCTTTGCCGAACTTCGCATGGCCTTCCAGCGGGTCTGGATCGCCGCAGTGATTTCGCTGATCGGCATCTTCCTGCTGCTGCGTGCGAAATTCGAAAGCACCCGGCTTTCATTGATCACCCTGCTTTCCTGGCCGGTTGCACTTTCCGGTAGCGTCCTTGCAGTTCTCGCCCTTAATAACGGCACTTTCTCGCTGGGTTCAATCTTCGGATTGCTGACCGTATTCGGTTTCGCTGTCCGATCGAGCATCTTGCTTGTCCAGCGGATCCAGGAACTGCACTTCAGCGCCAGGAAACTCACGCCTGAGGTGGTTATCCAGGGCGCTTCTGACCGCTTCAAGCCAATGATGGCAACCACTATTGCGGCGGGCCTTGTAATGCTCACGATTGTCTTGGCCGGTGATCGGGCAGGACTCGAGCTGATCCACCCGGTTGCGGTCGTAACTCTAGGCGGGCTGATCACTACCGCCTTCGTAAATTTACGTGTGTTGCCTGCGCTGTACTTGCGATTCGGCAAAGCAATCAATGTAGAGGAAGCGGAGAAGCGGGCACTGTGGTTGCGCACCGTCGGCCTCGTGGAAGACATGGGATGAGCCACATCCTTTGACGGTGGAATAATGACCACAGCAGACGCTTCCCGGAATCCAATACTGATCGCCAATGATCTTCGTAAGACATACGGCGCAAGACAGGCATTAAGAGGCCTATCTTTCACCCTGCAATCCGGCCGCGTGCTCGGATTCCTGGGTCCTAATGGTGCCGGAAAAACTACGTCCATCCGGATACTCACGACGATCATAAGACCGGATTCCGGCAGCTTTTTCGTCAACGGTGTCAGTGATGAAAACCCGGGCAAAATCCGGCAGGCGATCGGCGTCCTGCCGGAAAGCCTCGGTTTTCCGAAGCAGATTACCGGGATTGAATTCCTGATGTACTATGGCCAGCTGTACGGTCTCTCGCATGCTACGGCAAAGAAAAACGCCTACGCCCTCATCGAAGAGGTCGGGATGCTGGCACGCGTCCGATCTCCAATCGGCAGTTACAGCCGCGGTATGCGCCAGCGGCTCGGAATTGCCCGCGCCTTGGTCAACAATCCTTCCGTGCTATTCCTGGACGAACCGACCCTCGGACTTGACCCGCGCGGTCAGCAGGAACTGCTGGACTTGATCCAGCGCATTGCCAGAGAACGCTCCGTCGGGATCGTTCTTTGCAGCCACCAGCTCACCGAGATAGAGGTCGTCTGCGACGACGTGCTGATCCTCAGCCTGGGCCAGGTTGTCGCGCACGGACCGGTCGGAGAGATCCTTGGAAAAGCCGACCAGAATGCAGACGCCAGATTGGCGTTGAACATTCATATCCCGGCAGAGTTCGCGAAAAAAGCGCGCGAAGCCCTGGAAACATCGCCGCACGTCCAATCCATCGAACATACGGATAACGACCCAGGAAAACTGCGCGTGATCCGTAAGGAAGCCGATGTGAACGGGCAGGACGGCGCCAGTCCAATCAACAATCAGATTCTCGAGGTGCTGATTCGAGCCAATATTCCAATAAAGCGCTACTCGGCCGAAGGCGGCCGCTTGCTGGATGTTTTCTTTCAACTTACTGAGGAGACGATCCAATGAACGAAGTTCAGCTTATGGAAATGGGCCGCACCGGGAATGCTAGACCGGCCTGGTGGCTCGTCTTTTCTCGAGAACTCAACAGCCTCTGGATCGGTGGGCGCGGGCTCATCCTGATCCTGATTTTTAGCGTCCTCCTTGGCGCGATCACATATGTTATGGCCAGCAACAGTGAATTGAGCCTGATTCCGCCAAAAGAGATGATCTTCGAGCTGCTTAAAATTGCCGTTTCTTTCGGCGGTTTCATCACCCTGATCATCGGGGCAGACATGATCAGCGGCGAACGGGAACGCGCCACGCTCGAATGGCTGCTGCTGACACCCGCCAGCCGCCGGCAAATG
>JBFGQG010000321.1:0-4996 GCA_041564295.1 Anaerolineales bacterium
GCCGCGATCATCGGGTAATGTGAAATCCGGCGCTTGTTCTCCGATTGCGATAGTCATCAAACTTTCCCTTCCGGCAGCAGCCCCGCATCTGCAAGCACTCTTTCAAAATCATTTACCGTGGGCGGTTTTAAGACGTAGCCCAGAACACCCAGCTCCCGCGCTCTTTTTTTCGTTTCTTCCTGCGAATCAGTAGTGACGATGCACACCGGGACGTTCGCCAGTTTTGGTTCTCGCCGCAAGTAGGTCAAAACTTCAAACCCATCAAATCCCGGCATACTGATATCCAGAAAAACGATATTGGGCTTTTCTTCCAGCAAATACAGCATGGCTTCCCGCACGCTGTACGCTGACCGCGCCTCGACTTCCAGTAATTCCAGCATGCGAATAATATTTGTGGCGATTTCTTCTACATCCTCAATGACGAGCGCTTTGATCATTCCTAGAATTTCTCCATTCGCAATACGTCAAGACCGAGCCGGCTCAGCCGATCTCAGCAATCACCTGCCCCATTGGCTGCGTGTCGTAACCCGGCAGATCTGACACCGCTTTCTGAAAGGCCGTATCCCTCAGCATTTTCAATAACGGCGCCAGCAGGTGACTATTATAATGTTTCACAGGCACGACCAGATCGTACCGTTCCTTGAATAACGGCAAGAAATCCAGCCCGACAGCTCTGGCAGCTGCAGGGATGCCCATCCCGCAGTCCGCCCGACCGGAAGCGACCGCAGCCGCAACAGCCAGGTGCGTGTACTCTTCCTGTTCGTATCCATGGATCATTTCACTTGGAATGCCGATCTTTTCGATCTCGTGGTCGAACAGCACACGCGTCCCTGCGCCGCGCTGGCGGTTCACAAACCGCACCCCAGGATCTGCCAGGTCTTCCAACAACCGAATCCCTTTTGGATTCCCTTTCGATACCAACAAACCCTGTTCCCGGCCGACAAATCCGATAACAACAATCCCTTCCCCGGGCAGGTATTTTTCAATATACGAAAGGTTGTATTCTCCAGTTGCCGGATCGAGCAGATGAGAACCCGCCAGGTGTGCTTCCTGCCGCCGCAGGGCCAACAACCCACCGAGACTGCCGACATTGGCTGATGCCAACCGCCGGTCTTCCTGGGCTAAAAACTGTGCCATCACATCGAGTGCGACATCATGCGATCCTGTGGCCAGGATCGTCCGGTCGATCTCCTCAGGAGAGCGGTACAGTTTCACGCGGACTTTCTCGCCTGGCGAATACCCCTGCACGCCAGCCGGTATAACGACGATGCCGTCAGCACGAACGAGCGAAGAGATCACACCTGCCCCACGCGAAATGGGCGCAGCCAGGATCTTATCCCCAACCCTGCCGACTGCGACGCGCACGTAGTCCGCATCGCCCAGAGGTGAGGTGATCTTTCGCGCCATATCGGCTTCAATCTCAGGCGGTTCATGCGGCCTGCGACCGAGCCAGCGCGCAAGCAAAGGTTCGATGAAGATTTCTCCGGTCAGCGCAGCAGAGACAGGGTAACCGGGTACTCCGATTACGGGCACCTTGTTTTTTCCACGCGAAAACCCAATGATCACCGGGTGCCCCGGGCGTACGGCGACCCCATGAACAATAACTTGCCCGAGGCTTTCGATCACGCGAGCAGAAAAATCCTCAGCGCCGGCGGACGAACCGGACAGCAAGAGCACGAGGTCAGCCGATTCCAGAGCTTCCCGCAGCGCTTCTGTGATCATGTCCAGGTCATCCGGGCGGATCGGCTGCCTCTCGGTTTCACCTCCCCAGGCCTCCACCTGTGCAGCAAGCACGATCGAGTTGTATTCAATAATATCGCCTGCATCCAGAGGCTCTCCGACGTTTTTCAGTTCTGTCCCAGTTGGAATGATGACCACGCGCGGCTTCCGGCTCACGATGATCGTGCCGTTGCCGCTGCCAGCGCAGGCGCCAAGGTCGACTGGGCGCAGCGCATGCCCCTGTGGCAGGACAAGTTCGGTGGCGACCATGTCCTCCCCCATCGGCCGGACATGCTTCCAGGGTGGAAGGGCAGCCCGGATCCGGATGGCATTTGGCCGACGGATGTCCTGTTGCTTGCTTTCAAACTGTGGTTCGGTCTCTTCAATCGGAACGACGGCGTTCGCCCAGCCAGGGAGAGGATCACCCGTATCAACATAAGCCGCCTGCGATCCCATCATAAGATCCAGCGGTGCGTTCAACGAAGCGCCGACAGTATCCTCTGCCCGCAGGGCAAAACCGTCCATGGCCGCTGCATGGTAATGTGGGGATGAGATGCGCGCCCAGACCGGTTCAGCGAGTACTCTACCAACTGCATGGGGGTCAACAGGGATGGTTTCCTTCCCCAGAATTCCGCCCAGGCCATTTTCAATCAACGTGCTGAGAAGGCGCGCCTGTGCCTCTTCCAGTGGGATGTCGTGCAGGTAAACGCTCATCAAGAAACAACGCCGAAAAACAGCGGCCGAGGGTTAACAGGCGAATCTGACCAGAGATGGGCAGCCAGCACTGCCTCCCGGGCATCTGCCAATATCTTCTGGCTGCTGCTGTGGACCGTGAACAAGGGGGAACCGGCCTCTATAAAATCCCCAACGCGGTGATGAATCACGAGCCCGACGGCAAGATCGATCGGATCCCCCTTCTTCGCACGGCCGGCACCCATTTGGACGGCAGTTTCACCGACAGAGCGTGCGTGTATGGCCCTCAAGAATCCAGAGCGAGGCGCCGAAACCACTTCAACGAGCTCCGCTGCCGGCAGTTTCGAGGGATCATCGACCACCTCCAGGTCTCCGCCCTGTGCGCGGATCAGGTCTCGGAAACGATTGAATGCGCTTCCGTCTGCGAGCGCAGCTTCGCACATGCTCCGCGCAGTTTCGAGGTCGCTGCGAATTTTTCCGAGCACGAGCATATGGGCCGCAACGACGAGACAGTGCTCTCTGAAATCGGCAGGGCCGTCGCCATGGAGCGTTTCAATGGCTTCTCTGACTTCCAGGGCATTACCAACCGCACATCCAAGCGGTTGGTCCATGTCCGACAGCAATGCGACTGTCTTTCTCCCGGCCCGCTCTCCAATTGCGACCATTAATTCTGCCAGTTCCCTGGCATTTTCGAGCGTCTGCATGAACGCGCCGCTGCCGACTTTCACGTCGAGGACAATTGCCTGTGCGCCGGCTGCGATTTTCTTACTCATAACCGAAGACGCAATGAGGGGGATGGAAGGAACGGTCCCTGTTACGTCGCGCAGAGCGTAGAGACGACCGTCCGCCGGCGCGAGGTCGGCGGATTGACCGGTCAAAACGATGCCTACTTCTTTGAGTTGCTTCATAAATTCTTCAGTAGTTAAATTGCAGCGGTATCCTGGGATCGATTCAAGCTTATCAAGCGTTCCCCCGCTGTAGCCGAGGCCGCGGCCCGACATCTTACCGACCGGAAGCCCGCAGGCAGACACGAGCGGAGCCACAACGAGGGAAGTTTTGTCCCCAACCCCGCCGGTGGAATGTTTATCGACCACGAATTCGACAACACCGCTGAAATCTATCGTTTCGCCGGAAGCGACCATGGCCAGGGTCAGGTCGGTGGTCTCTTGTGGGGTCATGCCGTTTAACTGCACGGCCATCGCCCAGGCTGCAACCTGGTAATCCGGAATTTCCTGGCTCGTCAGGCCGTGGATGAAGTACTCAATTTCTTCACGGCTTAATTCTTGTCTATCACGCTTGCGGATAATGATGTCTACTGCGCGCATCCTTTATCTCCTTTTCGTACCGGGATTCTACCAACAAACAAGGGACACGACTTTGCGAAGGTATAATTCCACCATGTCATTCACATTCACGGATATCCCCGGCATTCAGGTCGGCCAGGCGGAAGATCCGGTTGCACTGACAGGCTGCACGGTCGTCCTCTGCGGTGAAGGGAGCGTCGGAGGCGTCGACCAGCGCGGCGGCGCACCAGGTACGCGCGAAACGGACGCGCTGCGCCCGATGCACCTCGTCGACCATGTCCACGCAGTCCTCCTGGCGGGTGGTTCGGCATACGGTTTGGATGCAGCTGCAGGTGTGATGAAATATCTCGAAGAAAACAATATCGGTTTTGATACGGGTGATGCCAGGGTCCCAATCGTTCCTGCTGCAATCCTCTACGATCTGGGCATCGGCCGCGCAGACATTCGTCCTGACGCGTCCATGGGGTATAGGGCATGCAGGAATGCGTCCAAGAATGCAATGCTTGAAGGCAATTACGGTGCAGGCGCAGGTGCGACCGTCTGCAAAATCCTGGGGGCAGAAAAGGCACTGAAATCGGGTATCGGGGCATCCTGTATTGAGATTGGTGATGGTCTCTTCGTCGGTGCGTTGATTGCCGTTAACGCAGTGGGCGACATTATCGATCCTTCTACAGGCGTTCAAATTGCCGGCCCCCGGAGCGACACCGGAAAACCTTTTCTCAAGACGACGGAAATCATGATGTCGATGGTCGGTGCGTCTTTTGAAGGTCCCCGCGCAGGTAACAACACGGTGATCGGAGTAGTCGCAACGAACGCCACCCTTACGAAAGCCGCTGCAAACAAGGTCGCCCAGATGGCGCAGAACGGCATCGCGCGCGCCGTCCGCCCGGCCCACAGCATGTTCGACGGTGACACATTGTTTTCCGTTGCTACCTGCCGGCACGGCGCAGGCAGTTCTCCCATGGAGATTACATTGATCGGAGAAACTGCGGCGGAAATGGTTGTGCGGGCGATCGTTCGAGCTGTGACCATGGCTTCTGCCGCCGGTGGGCTGCCTTCCGTGAACGATTTGTAATATTGAGGATGGGACGCCGGCATAATTAGGAACCTGTAAACATCAAGAGAGACTCTTCGGCTGCCCCTTCTGACTTTGTCCAGGGCCAGGCTCGGGAAGACCGGAGGACGCGGCCACAGCTTTCATCCCCCAACCCCTCGCTACTGGCCTTATATTCTTCAGTTTAGATAACCCCTTAAAGAATCAACATCGCATCGCCGAACGA
>JBFGQG010000322.1:0-4988 GCA_041564295.1 Anaerolineales bacterium
CCCATCCAGACAATGAAAGCCGGTGCGCTCGGAACGCACAACACTCTCGGAGTCGCTAAAGCCCACAACGCCCGGTACCTGTTAGCGAGCACGAGCGAAATTTACGGCGACCCGCTCGAACATCCCCAGCAGGAAAATTATTGGGGTCATGTCAACCCGATCGGGGAGCGCTCGGTCTATGATGAAGCGAAGCGTTTCGCCGAAGCGCTGACAATGGCGTATCACCGATTTCACGGTCTGAATACGAGCATAGTCCGCATTTTCAACACGTTCGGCCCGCGTATGGACATCAACGACGGGCGCGTCGTACCGAACTTCATCAAACAGGCACTCAGCGGGGAGCCGCTCACCGTTTACGGCGACGGCTCTCAAACGCGCAGCTTCTGTTATGTATCGGACCTGATTGAAGGTATATATTGTTTGTTGACCTCGGACGTACATGAACCGGTCAACATCGGTAATCCCGTCGAAACAAGCATCCTCGCCTTTGCAGAGACGATCAACCGGATCACAGGCAACCAGGCCGGGATCACTTTCAAAGAAAACCAGCGCACTGAAGGTGATCCTCAGCGCAGGCGGCCTGACATCAGCCGCGCCAAGGAGTGGTTAAATTGGTCCCCGGTAATCTCGCTGGACGAAGGGATCGAAAAGACGATTCCATATTTCAAGCAGCAACTGGGGTTGTAATGAATGAGGAAATTACTCAGGAAAAAACACGGTTTTTTCGCTTTGCAGTAGTCGGGTCGATAGGGGCAGTTGTTGACTTTGGCGTTTTCAATTTATTGATCCAGGTTTTTGGTGTTCGGCCTGTTTGGGCAAACGTTGTCTCATTTTCAGTTGCCGTGGTCAGCAATTTCGTCTGGAACCGCTTCTGGACCTATCCGGATTCCCGGACCAAAAGGATCCGGTTCCAACTGGCGCAGTTTTTCGTGGTTAACTTGATCGGGGTAATGATTCGCACGCCGATCTTTGCCACACTGGAACCCAGATTCGTTGCGTGGGCGACGGCAATGTTCTCCTGGCTTCCAATTGAACCGGACTTCATCGGTCACAATATTGCACTCGGTTCGTCGATGATTCTGGTGTTGTTCTGGAATTTTTTCATCAACCGGTACTGGACTTACGCCGACGTCCCATCTGCAGCCACTGATTTTGCTGCAGAAAATTCTTAGTCATTTTTGAATGAGCTTTGCACCGGCGGTTCCGTAATCAGGCCGCCGGTGTTTCGATTCTCAGACCTTTCTACAAGGCCCCAAATAAACCAAGCAGTTATAATTACGCCTATGAGCAACCGAAAGATTATTCCTATTTACACATCAAGCGGTGATCTCGGCGCAATGATGATTTATCCTTATATTTTCAATACAAGAGGAGAATGGATCGGGTTCATCACCCAGGATAAAGATATCTATTCTGTATTGGGACATTATGTAGGTTATTTGGGCGATGGCCCAAGGATCCTCCGCAAACGGACGTACGACTTCGACAAGCCAAAACTCGATCCGCCTCGCCCGCCTGCCAGCATCACGCGCCCCGCTACCATGCCGCTTGCACCCTTGATGCCGGAGCTGCCGTTTTCTGTCATCGACATTCTCGACGAAGAACCACATCGCCTGACGACAGTTGACGCCGGCGATCTTCGCCAGGATATGGACTGATATGCGGGCTGCAGCTGTCTCACCAAAACCGGGGAAGACTTGTGCTGCGTCACGCGTCGTCGTTGCGCAGCTGATGAACCCCGAACATGCCAACCCACTCGGGAATATTCACGGCGGTTGGATCATGAAACTTGTCGATGAGGCCGGCGCTCTTGCCTGTATGCGACACGCTCAACATCGAGTTGTGACAGTGGCGCTGGACCAGATGACCTTTCGCGAACCGATTCTGATCGGCGACCTCGTGACTCTCACAGCAGAGGTCAGCTATGTTGGACGCACATCGATGGAAGTTGAGGTCCGCGTGGAGGCGGAAAACCCTGTTGCTGGCTTGAAATCGCATACGAACACAGCATATCTCGTATTCGTCGCGCTGGATGACCGCGGCAGACCGGTACCTGTCCCACCATTGATCCCCGAAACAGATTCTGAGCGTAATCGCATGGAAAAAGGCAGGCTCCGCCAGGAATACAGGATGAAGCAGCGCGAAGACTGAGGTTGCCATGGCAAATGAACTCTCCGGCGCGTCGCCGCAGCCGGAAAACGTTGACCTTCCCCGTTCCCTGAAGGAATTAATCGACCGCGTTTCTGGCCGGCAAATTTCTTCGGTGATGCCGCCTGTTGAAAGCGGGATCGTCGATCTTCCTCCGTACCCTTTCCTCGCGATCGTTGGTCAAACGGAAATGAAGCTGTCGCTCGTCCTTGCGCTGATCAACCCGGCCATCGGTGGTGTGCTGCTTGTCGGGCCGCGCGGCACCGGCAAGACGACGGCGGTCCGCAGTCTGACAGAACTGCTTCCCGAAGCGCCGCGCAGCCTTTGTCCGAACGGGTACGGCTGCCTCCCGGAAGATGTGGACCAGTTCGGGATGGATGGGGTCTGTCCGGACTGTGCGCAGCGTTTCGGGCAGGATGAACCGCTCGCGAAGCTCGACCAGGTTCACCTCTTCGAGCTGCCGCTCAATGCCGAAATTGATGACGTGGTCGGCGGCCTGGATGAACGCGCGGCTGCTCAGGATCGCTTTAGAGTCCGGCGAGGGATCCTCGCGCAGGCTGACCGGCATCTCCTCTACATCGATGAAGTCAATCTCCTTTCCGATCCGATCATCGACGCCATCCTGGATGCTTCCGCCCAGGGCCAGTACACCGTGCGACGCGGTCCGATCGCGGCGACCTATTTTTCACGTTTCGTACTGATCGGGTCAATGAACCCTGAGGAAGGTCAGCTGAGGCCTCAAATTCTGGACCGCTTTGGCCTGCGGTTGATGGTGGACGGGCTGGAAGAACCCGAGGAACGGCTGGAGGCTTACCGGCGTGTCCGCGCTTACCAGACCAACCCGCGCCGCACATCCAGGGAGTATGAGGAGGCGACAAAAACCGTCCAATCGGAAATCCAGGCGGCGCGAGATTTGCTGCCTGAAGTCCGAATCAGTGACGAAGTCGCCCATTTGGGGCTCGATATCATCGACCGGCTCGAGATCGCATCGCTCCGGGCTGAAATCACCTTATTCGAAGCAACCCGCGCCTATGCCGCTTCTGACGGACGCACCGAAGTGGAGCGCGCAGACGTCCGTATCGTCGCGCCATTAGCGCTGCGACTTCGGCGATCACATTTCATGAAGGCGTATTTCGAAGATCAGAAGAACGAAGAAAAAGAAATCAAAGCTACCGTCGAAAAAGTCCTTGAAACATGAAAACCAATATCACCCATAGAGAAAGGCTGGAAACGGCAATTTCAGGCGGCCGCCCAGACCGTCCCCCGGTGGCGCTCTGGCGCCACTTCCCGGTAGACGACCAGAAGCCGCACCGCCTCGCGGATGCGCATATCCATTTTCAAAAAACTTATGATTTTGACTTTCTGAAAGTTACACCCGAATCCACGTATATGTCCAAGGAATGGGGTGGAACGGATGTCTGGACCGGTTCAACGGAAGGGACAAGAGATTACGATATTCGCGGCATCCGTTCACTCGAAGATTGGAAGAAGCTGTCGCCATTACCACCGACCACCGGGCGCCTGGCTGACCAGGTCAAGGCGCTGAGAATGATTACATCCGCACTTGGTCCCCATACCCCCGTGCTGGAAACGATTTTCAGCCCGATGACGACTGCCAGGAAGCTTTCCGGTGAGTCTGAGCTGCTCGCGTATATCCGGCAGCATCCTGGCGTGGTCCACGATGCCTTGAAAGCCATCACAGAAACAACGCTCGATTTTATCGCTGAGATAAAAAAAACGGGTATCGCAGGAGTCTTTTTCGCGATGCAGTTTGCTCAGTATTCGCTGCTGACGGAAGATGAATTTGCAACCTTCTGCCTGCCATACAATCGCCAGGTATTGGAGGCTGCTTCCGATTTATGGTTGAACGTGGTCCATCTGCACGGTACGAAGATCATGTTCGACCAGGCAGTCACATTACCTGCTCAGGTGATCAACTGGCACGACCTTGAGACGCCGCCGACCCTCGCTGAAGGTCAACAAAAATTTAAAGGCGTGGTATGCGGTGGATTGCGGCAGTGGGAGACGATGGCTTACGGTGATCCGGAAGGTGTAAAAACAGAGGCGAGCGAGGCGTTGGAAGCCACCGGCGGCACTCGTTTTATCCTTGGTACGGGCTGCGTGACTCCGATCATCACTCCGCACAGCAACCTGATGGCTGCCAGGCGCAGCGTTGAACCTGCATGAGCGGCATCCGCGTTATTGGGGGAACGGCCCGCGGCCGCCGGCTCAACCTCGTCCCCGGCGATTCGACCAGGCCGATCACCGACCGGGTTAAAGAAAACCTGTTCAATATCATCGGTCATGAAATCGTCGGTGCCGAATTGCTCGATGTGTTCGCAGGCACGGGCAGCGTTGGGATCGAAGCGTTGAGCAGGGGAGCGGAATACGTCCGGTTTTTGGACCTCCACCGCCGGGCGATTCAGACGATTCACGGGAATCTGGCCATCACCGGTTTCAAAGACCGGGCACAGGTGCAGCAGCAGGATGCGTTTGCGGTCCTGTCCGCCCGGCCAGACCGGCGGTTCGACTTCATTTTTATCGCTCCGCCGCAGTACCAAGGGTTGTGGATCAGGGCTTTAGAAGCCCTTGACGGCAATCTCGAGTGGTTGGAGGAGGAAGGGTGGGTGATCGTGCAGATCGATCCGAAGGAAGAAGAGACCGTCTCACTTCTACGGCTGGTGGAATTCGACCGGCGGAAGTACGGGAATACGCTGTTGTTGTTTTATGAAATCTTGGGGAATGGATCTTAAAGGATAGCGGCGGGCAGAAGCCCGCCGCTTGATAAGTTTGGTAGTTTGCGTGGTCCGTCTGCTCGCTTACTTCGCCCCTTTTTCCAC
>JBFGQG010000323.1:0-4978 GCA_041564295.1 Anaerolineales bacterium
GCGCTTGAATTGATCGATCCGTCGAAACACGACCGGATCGCTTTTTGTGCAGCGCCGCTCGTGGAAGGCGCACTTGCAGCAGCCGTCCAGATCAATCTTGGAGAAGACCTGGAAACGGTTTGCCGAGAAGCACAGCTTTCCCTGGAACCTAAGCGCGAGATGCTGGGCTCGGATATGGAGACTGTCGCTCCCGGAACGCCAGCCGCTCCGAACGAGGACCTCGATGAAAGTAGGCGGGCCAGTTTCGTCCTGACCAACCCACACGGCCTCCATGCCAGACCGGCGGCTCGATTTGTGCAGGAAGCCGCCCGCTTCGAAGCTCAAATACAGGTCAGCAACCAAACGACCGGCAAAGGGCCGGTGAACGCGCGCAGTTTTAATGCCCTGGCGACCCTGGGTGCGCTGAGAGGGCATACGATCCAGGTTTCAGCCTCCGGCCCCCAGGCTGAAATGGCTATGCAGGCACTAACTGCACTGGCCGGATCGGGTTTTGGGGACCTGCCAGAAGAAGGACCGCCTGAGGTCAGACCTGAAATACCCCCCGAGGGGACTTCTGTTCGTGGTTATCGCGGTATCCCGGTCTCGGATGGGATTGCGTTGGGCAAGCTCCATCATTTTCGTCCTGCTGCTGCGCCGGTCCCAGCTCACAAGGTGAACGACCCTGCTGCTGCCTGGGAAAAGCTGCTTACAGCCATCTCAGAGGTTGAGAAAACGGTAAAGGTCCGGCGTAAACAAATCGCCATCAACATTGGAGAAGATAAGGCGGGTATTTTCGACGCGCACCTGCTGATCCTGCGGGATCCGGAGATGTTGCAAGCCGTGCGGGAGCGCATCTTTTCAGATATGGAAAATGAAGCCGCAGCATGGTCCGGAGTTGTCAGGGAGACGGCTGAAAAATTCAAATCGCTGGAAGATGCTTACCAAAAGCAACGTGCGGCAGATGTTACAGATATCGGCGACCAGGTGCTTTTGACCCTGGCAGGTGAAGCAACCGATCGAATCAAGCTAGACGAGCCGGTTGTTCTGATCGCTGAAGACCTGACCCCCACGCAAACCGCCCAGCTTGATCTTGAGAAAATTCTGGGAATCGTCACCCGCTTGGGTGGACCAACATCCCACAGCGCCATCCTTGCCCGGTCTTTGGGCATACCGGCAGTAACTGGCGTTCCAGAATCGCTCTTTGAACATTCTAACGGGACAACGATCGCGATCGACGGTAGCACCGGCGAATTCTGGACAAACCCGTCAAAAAAACTGCAGGAATCATTAGAAAACCGACGCCGTGAATGGCTGGCTGAGAAATCAGCACATGAGCAGGGCAGCCTTGCGCCGGCTGTCACGCTGGATGGACATAAAGTCGATGTCCATGCGAACGTCGGCAGCGTTCAGGATGCAGCAGCGGCTGTTCGTCAGGGTGCAGAAGGGATCGGCCTGCTGCGCACCGAATTTCTCTTTCTGACCCGGTCAGACCCGCCGGATGAGGCGGACCAGTACGAGGCGATGCGGGAGATCGGCGAAATCATGGGAGACAGGCCAGTAACGGTCCGTACGCTCGACGTTGGGGGAGATAAACCGCTGCCATACATCCACCAGCCGCCGGAAGCGAACCCGTTTCTTGGCGTTCGTGCCATCCGCCTGTCGCTGAACCAGCCTGGCCTGTTTCAAACACAGCTTCGAGCGATATTACGCGCCGGGTATGGAAGGAATTTTCGGGTCATGTTTCCGATGATCGCTACGCTTGTGGAGTTACACCAGGCGAAGGCCGCGCTCGAGCGTGCTCACAAAACGCTTGCTGAGGATAATATCCCACATGCCTGGCCGATCGAAACCGGGATCATGGTTGAAGTGCCTGCAGCAGCGCTAACGGCCTCGATATTTGCGCCGCATGTGGATTTCTTCAGCATCGGAACAAACGATTTGACCCAGTACACGTTCGCTGCCGAAAGAGGCAATCCGAACCTATCGAGCCTGTCGAGCGATCTACACCCTGCCGTGCTGCGATTGGTTAAATCCACAGTAATTGCGGCAGCAGAACACGGCAAATGGGTTGGCGTTTGTGGTGAACTCGCGGGAGACCCCAAAGCCGCGGCACTGCTCCTCGGTTTAGGCGTCGACGAATTGAGTCTGAGCCCGGCCGGAATCCCGCGCTTGAAAGCCGCAGTACGTGAGCTGAACCTGGCAGCCGCATCAGCCCTGGCAGCAGAAGCCCTGGATGCTGATAATGCTGAAGACGTTCGCAAGCTAATCGAGTGAAGTTTCTTCCCCAGTCGGTGCAAGTTACTGGGAATCGGCCAGTTAGCATAGGCCAAGGCCCTATCCCTGGACCTGTCGGTTAAAATTCCATCAATAACCATCCCGAAACAGAAGATTGAGATGCCTTTTCACAGGAACTGGCGCTTTTTGATTCACAGGTTTTTCCCACCGGATGGTCTCTCGGATTCCGGCCGCTGATTAGGCATTGCGACGCCTTGTGGATTCGATGGCCTAATCTCTATAAGAAATAAAAAAACTGGAGGAAATATAAAATGCCGGATACAATCGTTGATGTGCTGTATGACCCTTTCGTCGGAAAGCTGGTTTCGGCAGCAATCGGTGTACTCGTCGTCATCGTCTTCGTGCGGTTTTTGCAGCGAACGATCGCACAGCGCATACAGACACAGACCACGCGGTACAGCCTGCAGAAAACTTTGAGTTTTCTCAGCTATATCGCCATCATCTTTGTCCTGGCAGTCGTGTTCAGCGACAGGATGGACAACCTGACTGTCGCATTGGGTGTCGCTGGTGCGGGGATAGCTTTTGCCCTGCAGGAAGTGATCGCCAGTTTTGCAGGCTGGATCGCGATTTCTTTTGGAAGTTTTTACAGGATGGGTGATCGCGTCCAATTGGGCGGTATCAAGGGAGATGTAATCGACATCGGCATTCTGCGGACGGCAATCATGGAAATCGGCGAATGGGTGAAGGGCGACCTTTACAGCGGCCGCATCGTACGAATCGCGAACAGCTTTATATTCAAAGAACCGGTATTTAACTACTCCAGCGATTTTCCTTTTGTCTGGGATGAGATCATCGTGCCGATTAAATACGGGAGTGATTACAGGCTCGCACGTACGATCCTTGAAGAGACTGCGCATGAAATCATCGGGGACTATATCGAAGAAGCCCAGGCATATTGGGAAAAAATGGTGAAGAAATTTGTGATTGAAAATGCCTCCGTCGCGCCAATGGTCACCCTTATTGCGAATGATAACTGGTTGGAATTTACTTTGCGGTATGTTGTCAATTTTAAACGCCGTAGAGGAACGAAAGACCTTCTGTTCCAGACTTTACTCGAGCGAATTGAAGCGACAGATGGTAAGGTCGCTTTTGCATCGGCCACTTTCCATCTGGTTGAACTGCCAGCGCTTAATGTCAATCTCAAATCTGATCAATAAGGCAGGTCGTGGTGAAAAAAACTTTCTCTTCTCGAATATTCGACTACTTCGGGCAGCGCATTCCGAAAATCACAGCAGATCGCCGCGAGGAGGTTCTGGCACAGATTTCGGATTCGGCAAGCCCGGACTTTGATTTTTTCCTTCTGGTTCTTCTCTCCGATGTAATTGCGACGCAGGGGCTGCTGGCGAATTCACCAGCAGTTATCATCGGTGCGATGCTCGTGGCGCCATTGATGTCACCGATCATCGGGATAGGGCTTGCTTCCATTACTGGCAAGACCGGCCTATTGAGAGATTCCGGATCGGCGTTATTACGCGGAGCTGCCTTAGCGATTCTGCTCGCTGCAGGGATGGCCTGGGTCAACGGTCAGCTTCCTTTTGTCACCCTGGCGCCTGACGCTCTGCCTGCTGAAGTTCTTTCGCGCACACAACCCAGCCCGATTGACCTGGCTGTAGCGCTTGCCGGTGGGATGGCTGCCTCATTTGCAATAGCGATGCCGAATATCTCGGCTGCGCTCCCGGGTGTGGCGATTGCCACTGCGCTGATGCCGCCGCTGTGCACCGTAGGGATAGGAATGGCGATGGGTCGCTGGGATATCGCCGGCGGGGCTTTCCTTTTGTTCATCACGAATGCGGTCACCATTGCCTTTTCTGCTTCTCTCGTATTCACGATCCTGGGATTTCGCCCGCGCACGATTTTTGGAGAAGGCCAGGTCCGCACAAGCCCGCTAATCGTTTCAGCGGGCCTGACCGCTGCACTCTTGATCCCATTGACCAGTCTGAGCGTCGGTTTCGTGCGGCAGGCAACCAGGGACCGCGCAATTAACGCAATCGTTTCTGCTGAAGTTAATGAACTGGATGTTGATATCACAAGCCTGAAGGTGGACGAAAACCAGAAAACCATTTCGATCACCGTGGCCGTTAGCACCAACCGAACACTGACACATTCGAACATCACCAATCTCCAGGATGAGATCATCCTCCGGATGCAGGCAGAAGGTATTTTGCGGGAGAATCAATCTGTGGCGATTGTCCTGAACCAGGTGCTGGCAAACCGACTCGACCCTCGGATCCCACCGACATCGACTCCGACCAATACGCCGGGCCCAAGTCCGACTCCGACCAATACACCGACCCCGACAGAGACGCCCACGAGCACACCGACTGCAACGGTTCTTCCCACAGAAACAGCCACGCCTACAAATACGCCGACGGAAACACCTTCTCCGACGCCGACGAATACGCCAACGCCCTCCGACGGAGTGGTCGTAAGTGTGCTGTTCCCTGGCTTGCGGTTGTACCAGGAACCGGGCGGACCGTACATCGCCTCGCTGCGTGTGGGAGAAAAAGTGAAGATACTTTATGGCGTGGAAACCCTGAACGGCCTGGTCTGGATAGAGGTTATAGATTCCTCCGGTCGCGTCGGCTGGATTCCTCAGATATATCTTTCGGTTTTGAATCCCGAACCGACTCCGCTTCAGACACAAGGTCCATAATCCAGGAGAAATATGCTAAACGAAACCATCATCTTTGCAGTTGAACTACTA
>JBFGQG010000324.1:0-4966 GCA_041564295.1 Anaerolineales bacterium
CTGTTGAATGAAGAAGATTTGGTAGTTGGATAGTTTATTGGTTGGTTCGGTCGAACAAAGAGGAATTGATGACCAGAGCGCTCGCTAAACAAAACACCGAGAACGAACCGCAGCAGCAGCCTGAGACAGGGGTTGCTGCAGCGGCAGCGGCGTCCTTACTGGGTAAGGATATCCTCGACCTGCAGCGCAGCGCCGGCAACCAATCGGTGACCGCCCTGCTCTCTATGCAATCCCGGATACAGCGCCAGTCAACCGGGAGCGTTCCTGACCAGGAGGAAGATGAGCCGATCGACACGTCCGGGCTCGGGATGCAGCGTGAACTGCAAGGTCATGGCGATCGCGGCAGCCCGGAAACGCAGGATGGTATCGTCCAACGGCAGGGCGGCGGAAGCGCCGGCGAGTCGGCGACGGCCAATTCCACGTTTACTTCAAATCCGCCGGCAATCACGCGTGCTCCTGCAGAGGAAATCGCCAATAGCCATGGGCGACCGAATGTCGCCGGCTGGACTACGCCTCGATATGATTTCCAGGTCTCTAATGCCAGGACGAGAAGGATCGACTTCAGTGTCACGATGGACTACGACATGGAACTTGCTTCGGAATATACCGGGGCGACGTTGAGCGTACTTCAGGACCACGAGATGGGTCATGTCAATATCGGCAAGAATAAAGGCAAAGCACACCTGGTCGATGACCTGGAAGCTCAATTTGAAGGTATGGACGCACTCACCAGGGACGCCATCATCACAGCCCGTGATAACGCCGCAATGGTCTTTTATAACGAAGAGGGCATCGCTTCACAGGATTACGACTCGGCCGATTACCCCCGCATGCACCAGGCTTACCTCGGGGCACGCACCCCTCTCGCCGACCTCGAAGCGCAAAGCCCGACCATTTTGCACCTTTCAACGAACATGAGGGTGTTCAACAGCGTCGCCCTCCTGGTTGGCCAGGAAGTAGTCGCTTCGCTCGCTCAAAATATCACCGGCAGCGCTGAAGCCCTTTCCGCCGATGACCGCAGCAAGCTGCAGTACAACCCCGAGTTCAAGGCGCTTGTAAGCCAGACCCAGCAGACGATCAACGATTTCATCGCCGCACACCAGTTCGAATTCTTCATGATCGAATTCAACACACTTTCAGGCGCGACGCTGGCTGCGCTCGAAGTCCTGCGCGCAGCCCTCGCCGGTTTTACCTGGCAGGCGCCACCCTAGCAAGGAGAAAGCTATGCCCGAACCTTTATTTGAACAAAACAAATCGAATTTGAAAAAAGCTGCCGGGGAACCTGCGCCGGATACATCAAAAGAAACGCCAGGACACCCACTTTCAGAACTCCAGCAAAAAGTCGGCAACCGGGCGGTGCAGCGCCTGATTCAACGTGAAGGGTCAGAAGCTACGAAACTGGACGAGGAAACCGCCGGCAAGATCAATGCAAGCCGCGGCGGCGGACAGCGTCTCGATACGCCCACACAGGAAAACATGGGGGCATCCATGGGCTACGACTTCAACGATGTGCGCGTCCATACTTCTCCCGAATCCGACCAGTTGAACAAATCCATGGGTGCGCAGGCTTTCACCACCGGCAGTGACATATTCTTTTCCGACGGGGCTTACGACCCAGGTTCCAGCTCCGGCCAGGAGCTCCTCGCACACGAACTGACTCATGTTGTCCAGCAGGGGACCGGCACCGCAGGCAGCGGCGGCGGTGGGATGACGGTCAATGCGCCCGGCGATCGGCACGAACAGGAAGCCGACGCCGTGGCAAAGTCTATCACCTCGCCGGGGCCAGCGGCTCCTGTGCAGGCGCAGGAGGAGGAAGAGATCCAGCTCCAGGAAGAGGAGGAAGAAGTCCAACTGCAGGAGGAGGAAGAAGAACTGCTGCAAACCCAGCCTCTCGAAGAAGAAGAGGAAGAATTAATGCCCTGACAGGTCTTCCGGGCTTGAATAAGGATCAAAAACAACAGGAACAGGATTATGTTCGCAGACCTCGACGAAACCATTCGCCAGATATTGATCGAAGAATTACCCGTCAAGAACGGGGAAATTGACATTCACTTCGACCAGCCCACACGCGAGTGGAGCGCCAAGTTGTCCAAACCGTCTCTGAATCTATTTCTATATGATGTCCGGGAAAATAACCAGCTCCGGCAGCACCTCTGGCAGCGTGTGCGCGAGGATAACGGCTCTGTCACCCAAAAACGCACCCCGATGCGCGTGGACCTTATCTACATGCTCACGTCCTGGGGCAACGACCCGGCCGATGAACACCGCCTGCTCTCGCGCACGATGATGGCCCTTTTTCGCTTCCCGATCCTGCCGGACGACCGCCTTATCGGCACCCTCCGAAACCCGCCCTACGAGATCCAGGCACAGTTAGCCCGCCACGACAGGCTGACCAATCCCGCCGAAGTCTGGAGTTCACTCGATAACGAACTCCGGCCGAGCGTGAATTATATCGTTACACTGGCGCTCGATCCCTGGCACGAGTTCACCGGACCGGCTGTTAAATCCCTCGTACTGGAAACCGGCCAGGCCAGGAATCTGCCTCGTTTCAAAACTTTCGATCCCGCTGATACCCGCAATCGGTTGGCCTTTGTGGGTGGGACCGTTCGCGCCGCGAAAGGCGGTACGCCGGTCTCAGGCGTCACCGTCGCTCTGAAGGGCACAGGCTTCCTGACGACCACTGCCGCCGACGGCCGCTTTGTCCTGCACGGTTTTCCGCCGGGCGATTACACACTAATCGCGTGGCCGGAGGAAGGCAAACCGAAAGAAAAGAAGATCCGCGCCCCTGTAGAGTCAGGGACGGATTTTGACCTGGAAATCTGAAATGAACATGCACAAGCGCGCCCCGCCATAACCGCCGTCCGGAGACATCGCCGGCCCGATGATCTCCTCACATGTGCATCATCTGTCAACGACCATAAAAAAGGAGAATGTCATGGCACTATCATACGCATCTCCCGGAGTCTACGTTGAAGAAGTAGATAAAGGGACAAAACCCATCGAAGCCGTCGGTACGTCTACGGCCGCGTTCATTGGGATGACGGCGGAGGCCAGCCTGAAAGCACTGGACGCTGCCACCGGCGAACGCGTCGTTGTCGAGTCCCGGCTCAACAAGGCCACGCTTGTCACCAATTGGACGCAGTTTGTAGACATATTTGGCGGCTTCACCTCCGGCGCTTACTTGCCAGATGCCGTTTACGGCTACTTTGCCAATGGCGGCGGCCCTTGCTACGTCACCAGTCTGCGAGCGTTGAATGAAAGCGGCAGCGACGTAAAGGCTGCGAGCGTCAGCATCCCCGCCGCCGAAAAAGGCACCGCTTTCCGCGTGACCGCAGCCACAGCCGGCCCTGACGGGAACAAGCTTGTCGTTCACATCAAGGCCGGTGAAGGCGACACGTTTTCCATGAGCGTCGGAGGGCAATCGAAAAGCGGTCTGACTGTTGCAAAAGGCGATAACCAGATCGCAAGCGACACGTTCGATGCTGTAACGGTCTCGCACATCGGCAGCACCGGTCCGGCCGAAGGCGCATATCCCCTCACCGGAGGCGGTATCGCCCCGCTCACCGCCGTAGATTTCGTCGGCGACCCAAGCGAACGGACCGGATTGGGCGGCCTTGAAGCCCTCGACGATGTGCGCCTGGTGGTCTGCCCGGACGTCATGGCCGGCTACGACGGTTCAGACAAGGACAAAGAGCGCGTCAAGATGGTCCAGGAGGCAATGATCAGCCATTGCGAACGGCATAAATATCGTTTCGCAGTGATCGATACACCGCCTGGCCTCAACGCCCAGCAGGCGAAAGAGTGGCGCAACTACGTCAATTTCGACACCTCTTACGCCGCCATGTACTACCCGTGGATTGAAATCGCAGACCTGAGCGGCAGCGGCAGCACCAGCAAGCTGGTCCCGCCGAGCGGCCATATGGTCGGCATCTACAACCGTACAGACGCAGACCGGGGCGTACACAAAGCTCCGGCCAACGAGGTCGTACTCGGCGCCATTAACCTGGAGCTGAACCTCAGCCGCGGCGAGCAGGACACGCTGAACCCTATCGGTGTTAACTGCATCCGGGCCTTCCCCGGGCGCGGCATCCGCGCATGGGGCGGGCGCACTCTTAGCAGCAACGGCGCCTGGCGTTACATCAACGTCCGTCGGCTCTTCATCATGGTCGAGGCCTCGATGGACGCCGGCCTGCAGTGGGTCGTGTTCGAACCGAACGACAGCACGCTCTGGGCGAAAGTCCGCAGGGACGTCTCGGCATTCCTGCGAAACGTCTGGCGCGGTGGGGCCTTGTTCGGATCGACTCCGGACCAGGCCTTCTACGTCAAGTGCGATGAGGAGCTCAACCCTGCCGATGTGCGCGATCTCGGGCAGTTGATTATCGAAGTCGGAATGGCGCCCGTCAAACCGGCTGAATTCGTCATCTTCCGCATCAGCCAGTGGGCCGGTGCCAACGCGGAAGGCTAGTACAGGTAAAAGGAGACAACAATGGCAGAAGAACTCCCTCTCGTTGGATTTCATTTCGCCATCGACATCCAGGGCGTCATCAAAGGCTTCTTCACGGAGTGCAGCGGCCTGGGGTCGGAGCATGAAGTCATCGAGCACAAAGTCGTCACCGAACAGGGCATGGAGGTCGTTAATAAGATTCCAGGCCGGATGAAATGGGAAGACATCACGCTGAAACGCGGCATTACCAGCAACATGGACGTCTGGAACTGGCGCAAGGACGTGGAAGACGGCAACGTCGACAAAGCCCGGCGTGACGGCTCCGTCATCATGTTCGACCAGCAGTTGAAAGAGGTCGCCCGCTGGAATTTCGAGCGTGCGTGGCCCGTCAAGGTAAGCGGTCCATCTCCCAAAGCCGACAGCAATGAGATTGGCATCGAAGAGATGGTCATCACTTACGAATACATTGAGCGCGTTTCTTAATCAATGTGCAAATGGGAGGTCTTGCGGGTTTGCACCCGC
>JBFGQG010000325.1:0-4945 GCA_041564295.1 Anaerolineales bacterium
CTTGAGAGTTATATAAACGAAGGTTTTGAGAAGATTGTTCAGCTCGCTCGCGCGAATGCCGACGATAGCTAAGACATACACATGATAGAAGACTGGATCAGGAATCACGAAAGACAGGTCCTGGGAATCATCCTTGTCGTCGGTTTGGTGCACGGTCTGACTTATTTGTTCGTAATGCCACCCTGGCAGCATTACGACGAACCGACCCATTTCGAATATGCCTGGATGATCGTTGATAAGGGCGCATTGCCTGAACCGGGCGTTTACGACTGGGATTTCCGTGCAGATCTTGTAAGGTCGTTGATCGAACACGATTTTTACATCGATGAAAGCTTACCAACGCCAGACCCGGAGAACCTGTCGGTCGTCCCGGCGGGGCTGGTCTATCCGCAGCTGGATGACCCACCGTTATATTATTTACTGGCTTCGCTACCGCTCCGATTTCTGCATAACGCGGACCTCGCTTTGCAGCTCCGCGCAGCGCGCGGCATTTCAATTTTGCTTTTCCTGGTAACACTGGTCGCTGCCTGGGGCGTTGTGCGTGAATTAACCTCGTCCGGACACCCCCTGAGGTTGCTTGTGCCGTTGACGATCGCCATGTTCCCCCCGATTGCTGACCTGATGACGGCAGTCAATAATGATGTCGGGGGTGTGGCTGTTTTCTCTTTATTCTTATGGGGGTCGGTCCGATTGATCCGTTGCGGCCCATCTCTTGGTGTACTCATTTGGGTAGTTGCATCAGCCATCACAGCAGTCTTTACCAAAAGCACAGCCTACTTTGCGCTCCCGCTAGCCCCGGTAGCGTTCTTGTTAAGTGTTTTTCCTTCTCGTCGGAAATACTTTGCCTGGGGACTGATTACGGCAGCCGCGCTTGTCGCCCTCGGACTGTTTCTTTATAAAGAAGAACCAGCGTTTTGGTCGAGAGGGACCTCACAGCCTGGTCCGGCCCGGATTCGAACGGAAAAAGCTGTGGAAGGGGACTATGCCTTCGCTCTCGACCCGGCTTTCCCGACCACGCCGCCTTTCATCAGGCCGCTCAACCAGCCTCTTTCCAGGCAGGAAGCGGCTGGTCTCGGCGGAAAAACGGTTTCGCTTGCCGCCTGGATCTGGTACGAAGCCGATTTCGAACTGGATGCGGAAGTGATCGTGCCTTCACCGGTAATCAATTATGAGGATGCTGAAGGGAAGACCTTCTCCCTGAATGAACAGGTGCAAATTACTACCCAACCTGAGTTCTTTGCCCATGCATTTCACTTACCTGAAGGTATTCGAAGACTTTGGGTGACATTGAATACTGGCAGAGCAGCGATGCCTGCTGGAATCCGGATTGCATTTGACCAGCTGGTGCTGGTCGAAGGTGATTTTTCAGACGTCATCCCCCCTGAATCCGTCCGAGATGGCGGCGCAGTGGTCGATTGGAGGGGGGAGTTAATGGACAATTATCTGGAAAACGGGTCGGCAGAGAATACATGGCTGTCGTTTCGACCGGCTGTGGACAACATCGCTGCTGTGTTCTTGCCCAGTAATATTCGGCCATCGATGGTGCTTTACTCGCTATATGATTCCGGTGCTGCTGGATGGTATTACCGGTGGACCGCAAAAAATATTTTTGAAACCTTTTGGGGACGGTTTGGTTGGGGGCACGTTTCCGTGCCGAACCCGGATTTGACGTTCGCAGTGTTTCGTTGGCTAACAGCCTTCGGCCTAGCCGGAATTTTGTTGTATTTAATTTTTCGGCCGGGAGACTTTCCAGCCACACCTGTAATCTACTTATCGATTGTCCTGGCGTTGATCTGGGCGACTGCTTTTGCAAGAGGTTCGATATTCATTTTCACGAATAATGTCTTTATCCCTGGTGCGCGCTATACTTATCCGGCTATTATTCCTGCGGTTTTTGTGTTAGTCACCGGCTGGTTTGGATTAGCAAAATTCGCGAATCATATTCTGCGCTTGCCCGGCACGTTATATTACTCAGTCTATTTCCTGGGATTGCTGGCCATCGATTATACGGCGCTATCCGGCATCACGTCTTTTTATGGTTAAGGGAGCGAAATGAAGCCCAATTATTCTTTTTTCATGGCTGGGCTGGTTGTGAGTGTATTGCTCGTTGCCTGTCAGACCGGAGCACCAATGCAGCCAACGGTAGTTATTTCGACGAATTTAAGCGCTTCCGCCACTGCAATAATGGAAAATCAGCTTCCTTCTGCAACGGCTGAACTTTCCGCGACGAGCATACCGGCGACAATCGTTCCGGTTACTCCGGAACCAACAAGCACGCCATCCCCTACACCTTTTCCAGCGCCGTTTCTGAATGAAAGCGTGATCGGGATAGAACTTGCCGGTGATAACTTTGCCAGGAACTCAGACAAAATTGCTGCAGTCGGAGCTAATTGGGCTCGCTGGAACGGCATCTTTTGGTCCAGCGTTGAACCCCTTCCCGGAGAACGTAACTGGGAGAGCCAGGGGCGAATCGAAGAACAACTTGCCTTCGTTAATTCGACTGGCCTCCACCTGATCACCATTGTGCGCAGCACGCCGGAATGGGCCCAGCAGGTACCCGGATACTATTGTGGTCCGATCGCACCGGATTATCTTGATGACTTCGGCGATTTTATGTTTGATCTCGTCTCACGTTACAGCCAGGAACCGTTCAATATTAAATATTGGGAAATCTGGAACGAACCGGATATCCCGGCGAGATTCGTGGCACCGGACAACATGTTCGGTTGTTGGGGAGATACGTCAGACGCGTACTATGGGGGTGGTTATTACGCTGAAATGCTAAAAGCTGTCTATCCGCGGATAAAGGAAGCCGATCCTGAAGCGCAATTGCTCGTCGGTGGACTGGTCGTGGACTGCAACCCCAACGATCGGCCTGAAACATTTCCCGGTTCCGGCGTGTACAAAGAATGTTCAGCGTCCCATTTTCTGGAAGGTATCTTGATCAACGGGGGCGGCGATTATTTTGACGGCGTCAGCTTCCATGCCTACGACTATTATGATGGCCGGAGCCGGATGTTCAATAACGCCAACTGGCATGTCGGGTATGACAATGGCAGGCTTGTCCCCGCCGTAGTGCCAAAAACCAGATTCCTGAAAAGCCTGCTGGCTTCATACGGTTATTTCAATAAACTGCTGTTGAATACAGAAACCTCGCTCATTTGTGGTGTAGACGGGAAAGAACCAGCCTGCCTGGATGCGAGTTTTGACCGGATGAAAGGCCGGTATATTCCCATGACGACCGCAGCAGCGTTATCAGAAGGCCTGGTGGCCAATATCTGGTTCAACCTGGACGACCGATGGCGCGGCGTTGCGTTAACTGATTCGAAATTTACGCGGACACTGGCGCTCCAGGCTTACCAGGTTGCGACCGAGCATTTTAATGAGGCTGTCTATTGGGGACCGGTGACCGAGTTGCCTGGAGTGACCGGTTATAAGTTCCGAAAAGGGGACATTGAAATGTGGGTCGTATGGTCACTGGACGGCCATTCTCGACAGGTAAATTTAATGGCCACACCGTTTGCGATTGTGTCCCCCTTTGGCGAGGAACTCATACCCTCAGCCGAACTTGAAATCGATGTTGAACCGTTGTATATTTATTGGGAACCTTAGAGAACGGTGCGATTCATCATCATTTCGTTATTGTCATTTTTATCGGTTGGAAATGAAGAAATTAATTTATAATTTGCAATTTTAATTGTAATGATTTAGAGGCATTATCGGAGTAGAATAGCCGCCATGTTTAATTTTAAAATTAAAAATAAAGCAAGAAAATCCGTGTTTATCGGATTGATCGTAATCCTTTTTATTTTCGGTGGTAGCTGGTTTGCCGGGCGAGCGGAACCAGCAGCTGCGAATAGAATGGAGCTGGGTGACGCAACACAAAACGGGACAAACTTTTACAGCTATTTACCTAAAGTCCTGAATATGCCGGATGCGCAAACGCTCTTCGGTGTCGAAGTGTCCAAGCTGCAAACAGGCAACAACTTCAACCTGATCCGATCGGCGGATTTCTATTTCGTTCGCCGAAATGGCCTGCTCTGGTCGGCTGTCGAACCGGTCAAAAATGGCGGTTACAACTGGGGCAACGTCGCTTCACTCGAGCAGGAGTTGCTCCTGGCCAGTCAAAACGGTTTGCGGCCGATCTTGATCGTCCGATCGACTCCCAGTTGGGCACAGCGATTTAACGGTTATTTCTGCGGGCCGATGAAAGACGAATATTTCGACGAATTTGGCGCATTCCTGGCAGCTGCAGTCGCGCGCTACAGCTCACCTCCATACAATGTCGATTATTTTGAAATCTGGAATGAGCCGGATGTCGACCCGGCCATCTCTCCTCCGGACCAGGTGTTCGGTTGCTGGGGGGATAACGGAGACAAATATTACGGTGGCCGCAAATACGGCCAGATGCTCAACGTGGTTGCGCCGATGATGCGGGCAGCAAACCCAAAGGTAAAAATACTGATCGGTGGTCTGCTTCTGGATTGTGACCCGAGAAACCCACCGCCTGGTGAGAACTGTAAACCTTCAAAGTTTCTTGAAGGCATCCTCGTTAGCGGTGCGAAAAACTCCTTCGACGGCGTGAGTTTCCACGCTTACGATTTTTACAATTATTGGAATGCGAATACATTCGGAAACCCACGCTGGAACAGCGGAAAATTAAATTCCGAACCGAATGGCGTGATGCAGCCTGTCATGTCCACAAAAATCGCCTTCATCAATGGGGTCCTCGGCAATTTTGGCGCAACAGGTAAATTCTTGATAAACTCAGAGGTCGCACTGGTATGTGGTCCGGCGTTAGCATCCCCAGGTGGCACTGGCTGCGAAGCTGCAGACAACTCGACGTTTGAACAAATGAAGAAAGCCTATGCGGCCCAGGCGTATGCTGTTGGCCTTTATGAAAAATTAAGGGCAAACATCTGGTTTTCCATGGAAGGCTGGCGAA
>JBFGQG010000326.1:0-4931 GCA_041564295.1 Anaerolineales bacterium
CCGCGGGTCTTCGGATGCTGAATAACGAACAGGCCTAGGTGCCTTCTTCCCAGGAATTCAGATACTTAATCTGTTCTTCTGTCAGTATATCCAATGCGACACCCATCGCACTGAGTTTGATTCGCGCGATTTCTTCATCCACTTCCCTGGGCACTCCGTACACGGCATTCTGGAGCGTTGCCGCGTTTTTGACCATATATTCAGCGGCCAGCGCCTGGTTTGCGAATGACATATCCATCACAGAGGCCGGGTGGCCTTCGGCTGATGTAAGGTTGATTAGCCGGCCTTCTCCAAGGATGTGGATCTGGCGGCCGTCCTTGAGCTGGTATTGGTCAACGAAAGGACGAACCAGACGCTTTTCCTCCGACATCTCCGCGAGCGCAGGGATGTTGATTTCGACATTAAAGTGACCGGAGTTCGAGACGATCGCACCGTCCTTCATCACCTCGAAGTGATGCCTATCCAGAACATTAATATCGCCGGTCAGCGTACAAAAGATATCGCCGACTTTAGCTGCCTCAATCATCGGCATTACGCGATAGCCGTCCATAACAGCTTCGAGGGCGCGCAAAGGGTCGACTTCAGTAACGATGATGTTGGCGCCCATCCCGCGCGCGCGCATGGCCAGGCCGCGTCCGCACCAGCCGTAGCCGGCGACGACGAACGTTTTCCCGGCCAGCAGGATGTTGGTCGCACGGATTATCCCGTCAATCGTGGACTGGCCGGTGCCGTAGCGATTGTCGAAGAAGTGCTTCGTCTGAGCATCGTTAACGGCAATCACCGGAAACTCGAGTGCTCCGTCAGCCGCCATAGCGCGCAGGCGGATCACCCCGGTCGTCGTCTCTTCGGTCCCACCGATGACGTTGTCAAGGCTGTCGCGCCGGCTCTTATGAAGCGTGCTTACAACATCCGCCCCGTCATCCATCGTGATATGTGGTTTGTGATCGATTGCAGCATTGATATGCTTGTAATAGGTCGGGTTGTCTTCACCCTTGATCGCATAAACGGGTATTTCATTGTGCATGACGAGCGAAGCCGCCACATCGTCCTGCGTTGAAAGCGGGTTTGAGGCAGTCAGCACGATGTCTGCACCGCCGGCCTGGAGGGTGGTCATGAGATTTGCTGTCTCGGTTGTGACATGCAGACATGCCGAAATGCGCATTCCGGCCAGGGGTCGTTCCTTTTCGAAACGTTCCTTGATTTGCGCCAGCACCGGCATTTCCCGGTTCGCCCATGAAATTCGCCTGCGGCCGCCTTCAGCGAGGCCGGTATCTTTGATATCGTACTCCATTCTTTTCTCCTAATTTTGGCTTCAACATTGCAGTCGCAAACGATGAGAGCTCAGGAAAGTGTCCGAAAATGCGTGCCAGGATAAATTTGCCTGCAAATGCCTGTTTCCGATCACGACCTGATGACCATTTTTCGCTTGCTTCCGCAGAGTCGGTTATGTAAATGATAGATCGAAATGATCTAAAAGTCCGCCATCGTCGAATACTTCGCGAAAACGATGGATGTATTGATCTGTTGTGTAGTGCTGCCCCTGTGGGCCTTCGGATTCCAGGCAGTAAGTTGCCGAGAGCGCGCCCAGTTTCCCGCAAAGTTCGAGCGGCCAATTCTGGCTCAAACCTGCGAGGAAACCGCCTCGAAACGCATCACCCACGCCAGTCGGGTCCTGGATTTTCTTTGGTGGATAAACATCCACTTCCCAGGTATTTTCTCCGCTGTGAATGCGGGCACCTTTTTCAGCAAGCGTGATCACGAGAAATTCAACATGACCCAGGATTTCATCGATATCCATCCCGGTGTTTTTTTCTATCAGGCTGAATTCGTATTCGTTGGTAAAAAGCGCTTTCGCACCCTGGATGCCGCGACGCAAATCCTCCGGGGACAGACGCACGATCTGCTGGCTTGGGTCGTAAATGTAGGGGATGAACAGGGCCTGGCTTTCCTCTACGTACTTGTTCATCGCCGCAGGATCAGTCGGGGAAATGACGACCAAATCCGGATGTCCGCCCTCGATATCGTAGAGAGACAGCTCGGCGGCAAAACCCATTGCTCCAGGAAAAAAACTTGCGATCTGGTTATTTTCCCGGTCCGTGTTGGCAAAAAATGAAGCAGTGTTGATCCCGCTGATTGTCCGCACCAGCGACGTATCCACACCTTTACTGTTCAGCCATGCGCCGTATTCGGCAAAATCTTCACCGACCGTAGCGAAGAGTCGAGATTTTCCGCCGAGGAGCGCATAATTATACGCGATATTTGGAGCGATCCCGCCGCGCTGGCGAACCATAGATTCGACCAGGAAAGAAAGGCTGAGGCAGTCGAGCTTGTCGGGGAGAATATGGTCGGTGAAAACGCCCGGAAACTTCATCAGGTAATCGAAAGCCACCGATCCGGCAAAAACGATATTCATTGGGTACTCCCATCGACCAATTTGGCCAGGTTTTCAACAAATGGCGGGTATGCCACGCCGTTTTCTGTGACGATACCCGTTACCAGGCGCGCAGGGGTTATGTCGAAAGCCGGGTTCCGCGCTTTTCCTTGTTTACGTGCGGAATCCGGAGCAACCCAGAGTCCTGATTTCTGTAAATCCAGGACTTCATCGGCGCTGCGAGTTTCGATCGGGATTTCTTCTCCCGTCGAAAGCTCCATATCGATTGTCGAAGTCGGCACAACCGGATAAAAAGGGACGCCGTTGTCGTGGGCCGCCAGAGCCAGCATGTAGGTGCCGATCTTGTTCGCCACATCGCCGTTCGCAGCTGTCCGATCCGACCCGACGAAGCAGCGCTGTACCTGCCCGGTTCGCAGGAAAAATCCAGCAGCATTATCGCTGATGATTTCGTAAGGAATGCCGTATTGTTCGAGTTCCCACGCAGTGAGTCGGGCTCCCTGGAGACGCGGACGGGTTTCATCAACCAGCACATGCACACGTTTTCCTGTCTCATGGGCCATTCGGATAACCCCTAAAGCCGTTCCGTAATCCACCGTCGCCAGAGCGCCTGTGTTGCAATGATGGATGACCGTGTCGCCATCTTCAATCAGGGCCGCTCCGTGGGTGGCCATTCGCTGATTAATCTCAACGTCTTCATCTGCAATTTTTTGGGCTTCTTCCAGGACGAGCGCGCGGATTTCGTTCACACCTCCCTCTGAGCGCTCTATTTTAGAGAGAATCCGTCTGAGTGCCCAGGCAAGGTTGACCGCAGTCGGACGAGCAGCGTAAAGCTGCCTGGATGCGTCGTTTAAGTCTTTTATGAGTTTCGGGCGTGAGCCTGCTTTTGAGCGGAGTGCTGCCAGAGCCAGTCCAAAACCGGCCGCGGCACCGATCGCCGGTGCCCCGCGCACGACCATATCCGTGATCGCCTGCCCCAGGGCGGCATGATCATGGTATGTATTTACCCTGAATTCACCCGGCAACACACGCTGGTCGATCATGCAGACTGCGGTGTCCTTTTCGTCCCAATATACCGTTCGCATATGGTTCTCTCTTTATCCAACCCGGCACATTACACAGAAAAACGCCCTCCAAAAGAGAGCGTCGCATTTTTTTCGAAGCGGCGAAAGTGTATCACGCCAAAGAGGGTTTGTCAAAGCACCCGGCTGAGTTGCAGGCCGTTCTAATCCTCTGTTTTTACCATGAACTTCAAGAACTGTTGTGCAATCCAGCCAACTTTTCCGTTTTCAAGCTTCACCATACGCCAGTGGTATCCGTCCGCATCCACCGCCGGTTCATCCAGCACCTCAACAACGGTCCTGTTAGCGAGTTTCGTCACAATGTCACTGGATACGGTCGGTTCCTCACGCACGTTTACACCCTGAAAGTTCGTGTTACCGATCTCGGCTGGTCCAATTTGCTCTGGGATGGCCGGGTTTGCCGGACCTGCCGTGCGCGTCGGCTCAGGCGTCGACGTTGGTGTCAGGTTCTCAACAGTTGGTTGGACAATGACGATTTGAGTCGCCGTCGGCTCGGGGGTAACACTTTCTACTGCTGCAGCTTCAGAAGGATTCAGGGAAAGATTCGAGTTGATCAGGGGTAAAACATCATAAACAACTACGACCAGGCCGGCAAGGACGCCCAGGAGAAATATTACGGCGAAACCAGTGAAAACCCTGGACCTGACGATGTATTTTTCTGGGTTCTCCGGAAAATCAACCACTGCCGCTTTGTCGCGGTTCAAATTAGCAAGCCGCAAAGTGAGAAATACACCGGCCAGGCTGCCGATAAATGCCCAGGAATAAACGTTGCGGAAAATATCAAGAATTAATGAGTCCATCTCTAAGATTTAATTCGCCTAAATTGAATTGACAGGCGTTCGAACCCCTGTTATTGTGCTGGCATGGCCCGTAATCAACTTAATTTACCATTTCTTCGACCTTTCCGCCTCACCCGGAAGTCCTTGATAGCACTGCTATTTTGTTCGCTTTTGACTGGCCTCCTGAACTCTGGGTGCCGGGGAACACTCGAGATATTCCAGGTCGAAACTCAGACCCCGGAGCCCTCACCGGCTGCTACACAGCAGCCTCCCCCTACCCCGATTCCGCCATCAACCCCGGTCCCTACGCTGCCTCCCCAGGCCCGGATTGCAGAAGCTGAGAAAGCACTTTTTTATGGGGATTATGATTCGGCCATGCGGCAGTTCATCATCGCACTCGAAACCAACCCCGGACCGGACATCGAAGCAGCCGCCCGTCTGGGCATTGGACGCGTCCAGTGGCTGACTGGAGAGTCTTCGAACGCCCTGCTCTCACTCAGGGATCTCGTCGCGGCGTTTCCGGAATCACCGCAATCCGGAGATGCCCAGATTTATCTCGGATTTATTTTCAATGACCTGCAAAGATACGGTGAAGCCGCCGGGGCGTTCCAGGCGTACATGGACCGTCATCCCGGAATTCTGGATGCTTATGCTCTTGTCTGGAAAGGCGATGCGCTCAGG
>JBFGQG010000327.1:0-4908 GCA_041564295.1 Anaerolineales bacterium
ATCCGCTCCATAACAGGCGCACCAACCGACGTCGTAGCTTTTGTTGGGGAACTGACACGCGGCCCCCGCACGAAAGCCGTAGAGGTTCGCAGCATGTCCGAATTCGAACGCCAGTTCGGGCGCGGCAGCCTGGTGCACACTTCTGTCTTCCTGTTTTTCGAAAACGGCGGCAGGCGCGCCGTGATCGTCCGGCAGCGCGACAGCAGTTTGAAAGCGTTTTTCCAGGCACTTAACGAACTCAACTCCGTCGAAGACGTCAACCTGCTCTGTTTACCTTCCAGCATGCCGCTTGAACCAGACAAGTTGTTCAAAGCAGTTTCCTTTTGTGAAAAGCACCGTATATTTCTTTTGCTCGATCCCGATCCCAAATGGTCCAGCCAGTCTGATGTGACAGAGGGGTTGAAACTGATGGGGGTTTCGACCCCCAATGCTTCTATCTACTTCCCGCGACTATTGGGACAGGCCAGCCTTGGGATACCACCCTGCGGAGCGATCGCCGGCGTCATCGCCCGGATGGACCGCGAGCACGGGGTCTGGAGATCCCCTGCAGGGCTTGCGACCACCTTGAGGGGTGTCAGGGGCTTGATCCTCCCGATCGACGATACGGTAACTGAAACGCTTGGGCCGATAGGCGTCAACTGCCTGCGCGAAGACCCGACATCAGGGACGATCATCTGGGGCGCACGCACGCTGGCCGGCAATGACAATGAATGGCGATATATCGCAGTGCGCAGGCTGTCGCTTTTCATCGAGGAAAGTATCTATAGAGGAACCAAATGGGTCGTTTTCGAGCCGAACGCGGAACCGCTCTGGCTATTGCTGCGCCAGACTGTGGGAATTTTCATGATCAGCCTGTTCAATGCTGGCGCTTTCCAGGGCGCCCGGATGGACGACGCCTTCTTTGTCAAATGTGATGCAACCACGATGACCCAGAATGACATTCAATCCGGAAGGGTGAATATAATCATCGGGTTCGCACCGCTCAAGCCGGCTGAATTCACCGTCCTCCGATTCAGCCTGCAGGCTGTGGCGCCGTAATTCGATACAGAATCTTTCTTTTTATAACCATGTTAGAATGACTGCGGGTTGCACAAACCCATCATTTCAAATTTCCCATTCAATTGAATAACATATTCCCACGGAGCCTCCGATGGTCAGAAAAAGGTCTTTTCTCTTTCTCATGTCCATATTCATATTACTGGCATGCAACCTTCCCTTTACTTTATCCACCGAAACAGCCACACCTGAACCACCGATTCACGATCAAACAGAGCAACCGCCGGAATCGACTGCCCGGCCGACAATGCCGCCAGAGCCGACTGCGACCACTCAACCGGCCGCTATGGAAGTGGACCGTATCCAGGTCCGGACTATATCCGGTGCCGCTGAATTCTACAACACCGGTACAGGCGAGAAGTTCATCCCCCGCGGCGTCAATTACGTCCATTTTTTTAAGGATGAAAGAGGTGTGTACCGCGACGCGGTGATGTCCACTGCCGATTACGACCCGGCGGAGGTTCGTGCAGCTTTCAAACACCTGGGGGAATTCGGCTACAACACTGTGCGCATTTTCTTTGATACCTGCAGTTGGGGGCCGGATTGCCTCACGAATTGGGAAGGAGAAGGCCTGAATCCGGGCTATCTCAATAATATGGCCGACCTCATGAACATCGCCGCTGAAGAAGGCATCTATATCATTTTCACGGCCAACGCCATCCCGGATGGTGGGCAGTACTGGGCATACTTTGACTCGATTTTTTTTAGCACCGATCACACCGGTTTCGAAGACGCCCGCAATGCAGACTACCTCCATGCTGCAGGCGTCGAAACAAAACGCAAAATCTGGACCGACCTGCTTAATGGCCTTCAAGAGCGCAATGCCGCCTTTTCAACAGTTCTGGGCTGGTCGCTTACAAATGAATATTGGTTGTGGGGGGAAGCCGCTCCTTTTTCGCTCGGTTCGGGAACGGTGACCACTGCAAACGGCCGCACATACGATATGTCCGATCCGGCACAGAAGGCCCAGATGGCCGTCGACGGGACGCAGTACTTTATCGAAGAAATCGTCAGCGAAATCAAGGCAATTGACCCGCTGGCGCTTACAACGATGGGTTTTTACCCACCGGCAATAAACGCAGAACGCTACATCATGACTCCCCAACTTTTGCCGATTGCTCCAGTCGATTTTTGGGACTTCCACGCATATTACAGCAGCGGACTGTCAATAAGTGATACAGCCGATTCTTACGGCATGGCCGGCTATGTAGATAAGCCTATCATCATGGGCGAAACGGCTGCTGGATACGAAAACGTGCCTTCAGCCGCTTCAGCATTGGTCAACGGCCTTGACTGGATCGCCGCTTCATGCGAAAAGGGATTTGGAGGTTGGTTGTACTGGGGATATTATCCATGGCCTGAAGATTTAAATGGAAAACCCTGGGCGATGCTGGAAGATGACGAATTGATTTTCAAATACATGTCACCTGAATCCCAGCCGGACCCCTGCGCGGTTCCCGAACTTCCCTTCTCAAATGCAGCCAGGGGGAAGCGGGTCACTGCATCGAATTTTGATCCCTCGCGGCCTCCGGGGAATGCGGTGGATGGGGACATAACCGAATGGAACGCTGGTGGTTTTCCCCCGCAATGGATCGAAATTGATCTTGGTGTGCCAGCCTCGATCAACCAGGTTGGCATGGTGGTGGACCAATGGCCGGCGAGCATCACGCGCCACCATGTCACGGCCCGCAGGAGTGACGGCTCAATCGTCATCCTTGGCCAATTCGACAGCTTCACCACCTCTCTTAAAAACCTGCGCATCCATTTGCCTTCTCCACTTGCGGACGTAGTCGCCGTTCGCATTACCACCCTTGAATCGAATTCCTTCGTCGCATGGCGCGAGGTAGACGTCATTTCCTGGGACCCGGCTTTCCGCAGCTCAAGTGGGTCTGCCTGCGTCGGACGAATATCTGCGACAATCAGCCTGCTGCCGGACCCGACAGCCGGAGCGATTCCAATTGCATCTCTCTCCGCAGGAAATTACATTTATATCGACGGCTTCTACAGCGATTCCAGTGGTTCGCAATGGGCGCGAACCGGGGGCGATGCCTGGTTTGACCCATCCAATGTCGATCTGCCACTGGATTGCGATCCGGCAGCGATAGCGGCAGCGCCTGGCCCGCGCTACGTGCCAGTCCGGTTCTCGGTTACCGTACCCGATCCATCGCCCGGGCAGATTTACCTTGCAGGCACCTTCGCCGGCGTGGAATTTGAAAGCTGGATTCCGTATATGATCGAGCTCAGCCCCACCAGGACAAACACCTGGGAGGTAGACATGCTCCTGCCAGCGGGCGAGGAAATCCAATACGTTTACACGCGCGGCAGCTGGGAAACGATCGAACGGCCCTCCGGCAGCTGTGACGATACTCCGCCGCGCACTTTTACCGTGAGAGATGTACCGGATATCATTCTGGAAGATACAGTGATCCTCTGGCGTGACATGGGCTGCGGAGGTTAAGGGCAACGCACGGCCGGATATATAATTCCGTTATGTCAAAAAGGGCCGATATCGCACTTAATCCTATAACCGCTGGGCGGGTGCTCAAAGCTATCGACCCCGGAGCCGAGTTGATCAAAATTGAGACGCCTGCCGGCAGTTTCTCGAACTATACGCATATCCTGCACGCAGTTACCGGTCAGGGCGCGGAATTCAGCCTGGTGGTGCGTCGATATAAAGTTTTTGGAGACTACGACCGCAGCGAGAAGGCCAGAAGGGAATACAAAACTTACGAACTGCTGCAAAAACACGGCTTACCTTCGCCGGAGCCGCTCATTCTGGACACAAGCGGAGAGTTGCTCAAAATCCCCGGAATCGTAATGAAATGTTGTGCGGGTGAGCAGGTGTATGAGCCGCGCGACTCGACAACATGGGCAAGACATCTCGCGGAAACCCTCGTGAAAATCCATTCAATTCCCGTTGATCCAGGTTTAGTTGATTTCTTGCTTGACGCGGATGCTGAAGCAAGCTGGTTCGCCCGTTTAGACGAAGAACCTGACTACATGAAAAAACACCCGGAAGGATCACGCGTTTGGCGGATGTTCCTGGAAGCGTTCCCCTCTCGTATGCCTTCCATCCCCGCTCTCGTTCACATGGATTACTGGGCGGGGAATATTCTCTGGCAGAAGGACCGGATCACCTGCGTTCTGGATTGGGAAGAAGCGGCACTCGGTGATCCGGCGATCGACGTGGCTTACAGCCTGCTTGATACCGCCATGCTTGGCTACGCGCATGCCAGGCAAGTTTTTCTCGAAACGTATCAGCATACAACCGGCAGTCTGGTGCAGAACCTGCCTCTCTGGGAACTCGCTGCGGCTGTCCGCCCGATGTTCGGCTGGGGAGACGAGATTTATCAGTCACCGGCTAGAGAACGGCTCCAAAATTATATATCGAGCGCAGCCGAACGTCTCAAGTAGCCTTTCCCAGCAGTGTCTTTACCTTTGGAATGCTTTCATGCCATTTATTCTAAGAACTTTCATAATCATTTCGAAGTACATTTCATCACTCTCTCGTCCCCATAATTGGATTGAATTTTAACTGTGAAGGTTGACATTTTGGGGCGATGGGAGCGAAATTTCGGGGACTGAAACAACATACGAGGATTATTGAGTTTAAACCCCTTATCGACTGAAAAACGCGATTTTTTTGAGAAAGGTTAATCAAACGAGGCACCTGTGCAGACGCCTTTTCCCTGGAAAATACGATTCAACTTAAATGGATGAAATTTCTGCCTGAATCATTAACTTGTCTCTACCGCATAAAATTCCACCCGAACATCAACACCCGGCTGCCCGAAAGGTGCTCGATAAAACTAGATATTTTATAAACCTGTATATTATTTTAAATTGTTTGAC
>JBFGQG010000328.1:0-4903 GCA_041564295.1 Anaerolineales bacterium
CGTATATCCCCCTGGCGCCGGCCATTACGGCCGCAGTACACGATGCGACCGGTGTATGGTTCGACGATTTCCCCCTGACGCCGGAGCGCGTGCTGCGCGGTCTGGGAAGGCTCGCTTGAAAACCGGGAACCGTGATTGGCTGAGGATAGCCGGCGGAGGCTGTTTTATCAACACAGCTCTGACGGGCATCCTTGTGGGCCTTGCATCCACGACTGCCTCGTTCTCGGTGGACACAATCGCTTTACCGTTCCTCGCAGGGGCTACGATTAGTTTCGGCATCAGCCTGTATCTCGTTCGGGCAACCGGGGGTGAGATGAACGCCATGCGAAAAGTGATCCTTGCTGGTGCCGGGGTCCTGATCGGGAGTATTTTCGCGGTTCTGGGGATCGCAGCCCTATTGATCCTTCCGGGTGGTTGAAATGGACAGGCCGGTTGTGTTGGTGCGCGGCGCCGGCGACCTGGCATCCGGCGTGGCGCTGCGGTTGTACCGGGCGGGCGTTTATGTACTGATGACGGAAATCGCTGCACCGCTAGCCGTCCGGCGAACCGTTTCCTTTTCGGAAGCTGTTTATGAGGGTTGGACGCAGGTAGAAGGGATCACCGCGCGTTTTTCAAGAAGTCCGGAAGCTGCCGTCCCGTTTCTGGTATCCGGTGAAATCCCTGTGCTTGTAGACCCTGAGCTGACTTTGCTTCAATCTGAAACGATTCCGATGCAGGTTTCCGCAGTTGTTGATGCCCGGCTTCTCAAGAAAACAGTTCCGCCGGTCCCCGTGGAGTTTGTTATCGGTCTGGGTCCCGGTTTCATACCGGGCATGAATTGCGATGCAGTCGTCGAAACGATGCGCGGCCACACGCTGGGGAGGGTTTACCGGGACCGGCCCGCTCTCGGAGATACGGGCCTTCCGGACGGCAACCCGGCCCGAGTGCTAAGGTCGCCGCTGGACGGCGTTATTATTCCGTCCTGCAGCATCGCCGACCAGGTTGAGGAAGGCGACGTCGTTGCAATGGTGAAGGGTATTGAAGAAACAGCTTCAGTCCGGGCTGCGTTGAGCGGTGTTGTGCGCGGGATGCTGCGGGAAGGGACTCAGGTTGGAAAAGGTTTGAAGATCGGCGACATTGATGAACGTGGGGACCCGTCGTACTGCTTCCTGGTTTCCGACAAATCGCTGGCGATCGGCGGCGGCGTATTAGAAGCAATCTTAAGCAGACAAAAATAGCGCCAATCCGATAGAAAACTATGTCCGATCAGAATCTCTCAGCGTTAAATTTACCTCGATGCTTACCTTAAAGAAAGCCCTGCGGGCGACAGCCTCTTCACGTATCGCCTTTACAGGAGCTGGAGGGAAAACGACAGCCATTTTCCGGCTGGCGCGCGAGCTGTTAAACGAGAGCACCACGGTTATCGTGACAACCAGCACCCATTTTGCGCTCGCTCAGGCCGCATCAGCCGACCTCCACCTCCAAATCGCCGATGGTAATGACCTGCACAGGATCGAAGGAGAACTTCCCGAAGGAATCCTGGTCGCTACGTCCGGTAAAACAGAGGCTGGTCGCTTAACCGGACTGCCGGCGGAATGGATGCTGTTGTTGAAAGCAATTGCAGACCGGCACCAGGTGCCCATGCTCATCGAAGCAGACGGGTCGCGCATGCTCCCGCTCAAAGCACCTGCCCGGCACGAACCGGTCATACCTGATTTCGCGGATACAGCCGTCGTAACAGCCGGATTATCGGGTTTAGGTTCGCTGCTGAGTTCGCAGATCGTCCATCGCCCCGAAAATTTTTCTGCACTAAGCGGCTTGCCCCTGGGAAAACCCATCCGGGCAGCGGACCTCGTTTCTGTGCTGGTCCACCCGGAAGGCGGCTTAAAAGGTATTCCAGAGGGTGCAAGACGCGTCGTCCTGCTCAACCAGGCGGATTCGAGGGAAGTTCAAGCAGCAGCCAACCGGATTTCCGGAGAACTGTTGTCTGTTTACGAATCTGTCATCACAGCTGCATTATCTGAAGCTGACGGAGTATATTCTCGCCGGGAGAGGGTCGGCGCGATTATCCTCGCAGCCGGTGGTTCCCGGAGGATGGGCAGGTCGAAACAACTGCTTGATTGGCTGGGAAAGCCGCTGATCGCCCATGCTGTTGAAAAAGCCCTATCCGCCGGCTGCAACCCCGTTCTCGTTGTAACTGGCGCTGAAGAGGAACGCGTTGCTTCGGCTTTAGCCGGATATGCGGTTGACCTTGTCCAAAACCCATATTGGGCGGAAGGGCAAAGTACATCGGTCCAGGCCGGGCTGGCCCATCTCCCTGAGGGGACCGGGGCTGCAATTTTCATTCTGGTCGACCAGCCGTTTGTTGATACATCGTTGATCCGGGCCGTCATGGAAGTCCACGCTTCGACTGGCGCGCCGATCGTTGCACCCCTGATAGATGAACAACGCGGCAACCCGGTCTTGTTCGATAGATCCACTTTTCCGGCGTTTCTGGATATCAAGGGGGATATCGGGGGGCGAGCTTTATTCAGCAAATATCCGGTTACCTGGGTCCCTTGGCACAATGCGCGCGCGTTGAAAGATATCGACACAGAAGCTGATTTTTCCGAAATTAACCTGGATTAACGACGCCGGTTTGGTGTCTTGCGACAACATCCCCTGCAAAGGGTGCGGACGATCATATCATCCGGCATGGTGCAGCTACTCTAAATGGCCCGTATGGCGGGTTCGTTCAGAAATCGTCGCGTTTCGTGTGTACGACAATCCCATTCGAATCATCGAGATACGGGAGTATTCATCCCATCCAGCCAGCAGTCTCCCTCTGCGCCAGGCTCACTTGTTTTGTGTACATTATATTAATGTGGACCTGGATAACTATAAAATAATACGAATATTTCGCTTTGAAATGTGCCTTACGACTGCTGCTGCTTGAATTTTCACCGATAGTATGCTATCTTCCTATTACTGATACTTGCAGAAATATCTAAACCAATCAATTCTCAATAACAATGAGAAAGTTTAGCTTCATTTGCAAGGATCAGTATTGTGCGTGATGCATCGGTATTTTTTCCGGAACATCAAGTTAACCCTAATTAAATAAAATGAAATCCGTTTTCCGGGCATTTATTGCCATCGACTTGTCACCGGATATCTTGAGCCGGATTGACGAAGTATCCTCCAACCTGAAGGAGCGCATGGGAAAGCTTCCTGTGCGCTGGGTTCCTGCTGAAAACGTCCACCTTACATTGAAATTCCTCGGCGATGTATCCACCACATACGTTGGGCACCTTGAAGAAATCATCCGGCACTCCGCGATGAGCCATGAGTGCTTTGAGATGAGCGTTGGCAGTCTAGGCGTTTTTCCGAACCCGCGCAGACCAAGGGTGATCTGGCTGGGCGTAGAAGCTCCACCGACGCTTATGACCATCCAGCGCAATATTGACCAGGAAACCAATCGCCTGGGTTATGAAACAAAAAACCAGGCCTTTTCTCCGCATTTGACCATCGGGCGTGTGTCTCGCGGGGCGGATTACAGAGAATTGAAAGAGATTAGCGATATCCTTGATACGGAGACGGTCGGATTCCTGGGCGCCACACGTGTGGAGCAAATCAACCTTTATCGCAGTGATTTAAAACCGACTGGAGCAGAATACACCCGGATCGTTTCCGTCGCGCTCCTAGATCCGAAAGTAGAATCTTAGCCCTGGCAGCGCATTGGGCCTTCCCGAAGTTCAGAGAATTGTCTTTGAAATGGCGCGTTCAGTGTAGTTGTGTTAAGGTTGGCTCTGCATTTCCGTATCAGGTTTGATCACAATCGAAAAGCATTCCCAATTACAGGACCCTGCCCTTTCTGAATCAGTTTCCGGGATAGCCGTATCATCCGGTGGGACAGAGTCTTCACATGCCGGGATAAATAATTTAAAATTCCTTACTTACCGTAAATTTGTACAAAAATCTATCTGTGAGGTGAAACCTGGACTCTTTAGAATTGGCCCGTGAAATTGTAGACGTCCTGATTGATAAAAAAGGCGAGGATGTGTTGCTGTTAGATATTCAAGACCTGACGATCATTGCAGATTATTTCGTGATTTGCTCGGGGACGAGCTTCAGAATGTTGAATGCCCTGGCGGAATCAGTAAATGATCACCTGCGTGATCAATTCAAAATTAAGACCAGGGTGGAAGGGGATTCTCACAACGGCTGGTTGCTGGCTGACTATGGAGACGTTGTTTTGCACATCTTTTCGCCGGAACAGCGCAATTACTACAGTCTCGAAGAATTCTGGTCCGAAGGCAAGATTGTTGTTCGAATGCAGTGATCTCGGGACAGTCCTGAAAACAAAACACCGCCAAAATTGAAGGCGGTGTTTTGTTTTCAGGACTGTCGTGCCGGGTTCAGACTACTCGAAAATCCAGCGATCGTTTTCCCGCGTCCAATTGACCAGTTCGGTTTCTTCAAACCACAGGTTGACTTCGCGTTCGCCGGACGCAGGGCTGTCGGAGCCGTGGACGAGGTTGCGGCCGATTTCGAGACCGTAATCATGCCGGATCGTGCCCGGGGCGGCTTCCGTCGGCTTGGTTGCACCGAGAGTCTGGCGGACGGCAGCAACTGCATTATTGGCCTCCCAGGCCATCGCCATGACAGGTGCAGAGGTGATATAGGCGATCAAGTTGGGGTAAAAAGGTCTTTCGACGTGTTCTGCGTAGTGCGCGGCTGCCAGTTCTTCGCTGACTTGCATGAATTTTGCTGCAACCAGACGCAGCCCCCTGCTTTCGAGGCGCGCGATGACTTCACCGATAAGACCGCGTTGAACGCCGTCCGGTTTTACGAGAACCAAAGTTTTTTCCATGAAAACGCTCCATTAGCTACTCAATTTGAGTGTGAATTTTTTCGTAAAAATAGGTGGACGGGCCCGTCCTCC
>JBFGQG010000329.1:0-4896 GCA_041564295.1 Anaerolineales bacterium
GGATTGTTCCGGGAAATTCATATCCAGATTTTTTCGAACTTCAATTTGAGTTTATCGTTGGAGGAGCGCGCGGTAAATCGGGCGAAAAACATATTTTTGCGCGTGGGATACCCATCCCATTTTTATAAATAGAAATGGGGAGTTATTGGATTACTACAAACTGGTATGGGGCGTTTACCCTAGCATAGATGGGCAGATCCACCTATTTGAGCCGATTAAGGTCTGATGATCCCTTTTCGAATGGCGTATTTGACCAGTTCCACGCGCGAGTGAAGGTTCAATTTCCGCATGATATTTTCGCGATGTCTGGCTACAGTTTTTGGGCTGATCACGAGCAATTCGGCAATCTCAGGGTTGCTTTCCCCCTCAGCGAGATGCGTCAGCACTTCCTGCTCTCTCGGCGTCAATCCACCGACCAGGGTTTCACTCTCGGCCTGGCGGTCCTGCGATAAATAATCGTTCACCAGCAATTTCGCAAGCGACGGGTAGAGATAGACTTCGTTAGCGGCAGCTGTTCGTATCGCAGTGAGCAGTTCTTCCGGCGCGGCGCGTTTCGGCACATAGCCGCTCGCACCTGCATCGAGCATCTGGAAAAAATATTCTTCGTCCTCGTGGATCGTGAGCGCCACAATCGCGGTATCGGGGAAGCGGCGCTTTATTTCACGGGCGGCCTCGATACCGGACATATCCGGAAGGCCGATGTCCATGAGCACGACGTCCGGTTTTAAGCGCGGAGTCATTTCGAGCGCCTGGGCAGCGGTTTCTGCTTCTCCGATGATCTCAATATCGGATTCGTTTTGGAAAAGCATGCGCGTCCCGATGCGGACGACAGCATGGTCATCCACCAATAACAATCGAATTTTCATTTAAACCGACCTCGTCAGTGTTTTCATCAATCTGATATGGAATTTTGACCTTGATTTCCGTCCCCTTGCCCGGCGCTGTTGATATTTTGAAATCTCCACCGAGCAGTGTGGTGCGCTCCCTCATACCTAACAATCCCCAGGAAGATCGCTGCTCTTTTTCAACAAGGTCGGCGTTAAAACCGCGCCCGTTGTCCCGTACAGTGACAGAGACCTCGTTGTTCTCAAATACCAATGTAACAGACGTCTGGGTTGCACTGGCATGCTTGGCGACGTTGTTCAGCGCTTCCTGCACGACGCGGAAGAGCGTAATTTTGACAGGCGGGCGCAGGGTGATTTCATCTCCCAGCGTCTGAACAGAAACCTGCAGATTCAACCGCTTATTGATTTCACCTGCATACCAGCGCAGTGCGGCGGAGATCCCCAGATCGTCAAGGTGGGAAGGGCGCAGGTCTGCGATCAGGCGCTGCAGTTCGACGAGCGAGTGAGAGACGAGACCTTCCAAATGCTGCAGTGTTTGAACGGCCCGGTTCGGATTGTTCAGCACCGTGCCGGTGACCCCGCGCAATCCGAGCCCGATGGCTGTAAGCGCCTGTCCGGTCTCGTCGTGCAGTTCGCGGGCGACGCGTTGTCTTTCGGACTCCTGCGCTGCGACAACTCGTCGCAGCAGGTCGCCACGCAAAGCTTCCCGCTCAACTGCTGCCTGGAGACGCAGTTCTTGCAGTTCAGCGATTTTCCGCTGGTTTTCAACCTCGAAGGCACGCAGGAAGCGGACGACAAAAGCCGAGGCAGCGCCTGCAGCGAGTGCGCGCACGATCTGGATCGGGAATCCGAAAATTTCTAGGAAAAGCTGCTGGTTGATCACGTTGGAAGGTGGGAGCACGCTTGTATTCGTAAAAAGCTGTCCGACCAGGCCATACCACGCAAAGGCGATCGCGGCCCAGAGGCTGTCTCGCCCGAACTGGTACATACCGGTCAGGCGAAAAGCGCGTTGTTGGGCAATCAAGCCGGCACAGGCGAACAGAGAGGCCGGGATTCCGAGAACATAGCGCGTCCAGACGGAAGCCACATCCCACAGCTCTGTCATAAATGGGTAACGCCCGCGCATGATCAGCAGACCGAATCCCCAGATCGCCACCTGCCCGAGAGGCAGCAGGAGGCTTAACCGACGAGTGCGTTCTGTCGCAGATAGCAATGAGGAACCAAAGGCTGTTAAAGATAGGAAAGAAAACGCCTGCAAAGCGAGGCGCAGGGCAGACCAGGCCAGTTCGCCGCCGTCATAAAAAGGTAGCGCCTGTAAAAGGATAAAGACCTCGATCCATTCATGCAGACCATGGACAATACCGAATACCGCAAGGGGGCGCAGAGCATGCCTGAGCCTGCGGTCCGAACCTCGCCCTCTCTCCAGGGCAACGATAGTGCCCATGCTGAAAAATGCAAGTCCGTAGAAAAAATATACCAGGAGTAGGATGGGCCGGCTCATTTTTAATCTTTTTCACCCCTGAAAACTAAAGCGAAGAAATATTTGTCAGTACCTGCCTTCAGAATATCGGAATCGACGCGAAATATTACCTGACATTTGTCCCTGTAGTGGAGGGACATCTATCACTCATTCTATATTAATTATTAATCTACAATGAGTGCTATATGGGGTGAAATCCCATTACTAAAACGTCTCTCTGTCTGTTTTCATCTTGAGGAGGATGGAACAATGAGGAAAATCAAAAAAGCATTTCCATTCTTGCTGATCGCGATCGGTCTTGCCGCGATGGCTTACGGTTGTACTGCCGAAGCCCCGGCGCCGGTCGAGGTCACCAGAGAGGTGGAAGTGGAAGTGACGCGCATCGTCACGGAAGAGGTTATCGTGGAGGTCACTCCCGAGCCTGGCCCTGAAGTGCCTTATGAAGCACTCTGGGCGTCTTCCGGCCATGCCGATGCAAGCGCTGACGCTTTCCGCCACTGGGATGAAGACGACCCCAAAGTCGTCCCCACAAGCTGCGCCCGCTGTCATACTCCTGGCGGTTACCAGGATTACCTGGGCGCAGACGGCTCCGAACCCCTGGTTGTTGATGTAGACCATCAGCCGGCAGACATGGGCATCACCTGTGTCACCTGCCACAACGAAGTTACCCTTACCCTCAACTCAGTCACCATGCCTTCAGGCGCGGTGCTGACCGGTCTCGGTGATGAATCTCGTTGTATGGTCTGCCATCAGGGCCGTGAGTCAACTGTTAGTGTCAATGCATTCATCGAAGAAGCTGGCGTTGGTGATGACGAAGTCAGCGAAGATCTTGGCTTCCGCAATATCCATTATTACGCTGCTGCTGCCACCAAATACGGCACAGCGGCCATGGGTGGGTATGAGTATGAAGGCAAGGACTATGATGGCTTCTTCGCCCACGTTGACGGCTTCACGACCTGCATTGGCTGTCACGACCCCCACACCCTTCAGCTGAAAGTTGAAGAATGCCAGGCCTGCCATGTTGATGTTGAGTCCGTTGAGGACTTCAAAGACGTCCGCATGCCCGGCTCAATCGTAGATTACGACGGCGACGGCGATCTGACCGAAGGCGTCTACTACGAAATCGAAGGCATGCGCGAAGTTTTGTTTGCAGCCCTCCAGGACTATGCGGCGAATGTCGCCGGTGCAGGCGTTGTCTATGATTCAGGAGCCTACCCGTACTTCTTCATCGATACTGATGGCGATGGTGCGGTGACGGAAGGTGAAGCCAACTTCGGTAACCGCTACGCCAGCTGGACGCCGCGCCTCCTGCGTGCTACTTACAACTACCAGGTTTCCCTCAAGGATCCCGGTGCCTTCGCTCACGGCGGCAAATACATCATCGAGCTGCTTTACGACTCGATCGAGGACCTCAACCCCGAACTGGTTGCCGGGCTGTCCCGCGTGGACCACGGCCACTTCGCCGGCTCTGAGAGACCTTTCCGCTATTGGGACGAAGACGGCTTCGTGCCTGGTCGCTGCAGCCGCTGCCACTCGGCAGACGGTCTGCCGCTGTTCCTGACCCAGGGGGGTGTGACGATCAACCAGCCGACGGCCAACGGCTTCCAGTGCGCCACCTGCCACAACGATCTATCTACCTGGACGCGATACGCGGCTACGTCAGTGACGTTCCCGTCCGGCGCGACGATCAGCCTTGAGGAAGGCGACGATGCCGGCCTGTGTATGACCTGTCATCAGGGTCGTGCATCCGGTATCGATATCGCCGGTGCCACTGCCGGTATGGGTGATAACGAAGTCGGCAATCTTCGCTTCGTGAACATCCACTACTTCGCAGCCGGTGCAACCCGCTACGGCGCGGATGTCAACGGCATGTACCAGTACGACGGTCAGGAATACCTCGGTTACTTCGAGCACGTTCCCGCCGCCGACTCCTGTGTCGAATGCCACAACACCCACACCCAGCAGGTCCAGCTGGATAGGTGCGCCAACTGTCACGAAGGCATCGACTCCACTGAAGCTCTGATGACCATCCGAGTATCTGAAGTGGATTACGATGGCGACGGTGATGTTGCCGAAGGTATGTACGGTGAACTAGCGACCATGACGGAAGCTCTCTACGACGCGCTGGTGGCATACGCTGCCGCCACCGCCGGTGTGGACCCAATCGTCTACGACTCGCACGCCTACCCGTACTTCTTCGTCGATGCCGGTGACGGCGTTGCCGGAGACCGCTACGGTACGTGGACGCCTGCCTTGCTTAAGGCGGCCTACAACTACCAGTACGCGCAGAAGGACCCCGGCGCATTTGCCCACAATGGCAAGTACGTCCTCCAGGTCCTGTATGATACGATCCAGTCGCTCGGAGGCGATGTCTCCGCGATGACTCGACCGTAACAATAGTAAATAAAAAACCGGGACGGGCGGTGAAATTTACGCCCGTCCCAAAAAAAACAAACAATTTTCCGATCGGAAAGCAGAGAGAACGTTGAAGCGCCTGTGGTACCGCAGGCGCTTTTCTTTTGCGCGTTGAGGTAGAATTACCCCAGACATGGCAAGTCTTAAAGACTTGCC
>JBFGQG010000330.1:0-4857 GCA_041564295.1 Anaerolineales bacterium
CGCGCCGACCTCGACGGCCTGGTGCGGTTGATCGACGACCGCAGCGCGGCCGGCGAGTGGCCTGGATTGCTGCGGGTGCGCGACCGCTCGCGACGGGCGGTGCGGACGGGACTCTGCAGATCTGGGATGTGAGCACCGGGGAAACTACCCGGCTCATCAGCGCACACAACGGCATCATTACCAGCCTGGATTGGTCGCCGGGTGGAAACTGGATCGTAACCGGCGGCAGCGATAATTTCAGCCGTCTCTGGGATGCTCAAACCGGGGAACTCTTGCAAGAACTGCGCAGTGAAGGAGGCCAGGTCAACGCGGTGGCTTTATCGCCGTTCAACAACTTTATTGCTTCCGGCGGCTTTTTCAGGATCGGTCAAATCTGGCAGGCCGGCACGGACCGGGCACCAACTCTCATTTATCCTGATGTTGAAATCACGGCACTCGGTTGGGCCTCGAGCGGTACGCTGCTGGCACTCGGTGGAAATGACGGCACCGTACGCCTGTACAACGGCCAGACCGGCGCCGACCTCGGCATCCTTTCGAAAGAACAGAACACGAACATTGTTGCCGTCGCCTGGGAGCCGCTTGGTGGGCGTATTGCAGCGATGGACCGGCGAGGCACAATCGTGATCTGGGAATCCAGCTCCGGCGAAGTCCTGGCGAAGCATACCGGCGACGGGCGAATCTGGAGCGGTCTAAGCTGGGCGCCAAATGGCGTCCTCGCAACCGGCAGCGAGGATGGGGTAATTAAATTGTTCGATACAGCCACGCTGGTGCCCCTTTCCATACATGCCGTTCACAGTGCGGCAGTCAACGACCTGGCTTTTTCCCCCAGAGGAAGCCGCCTCCTTTCTGCCGGCTCAGACGGCGCGCTCATCACCCTGGGAATTGAATACGGTGCAGTCCTGGATAAAGCGTTCACAATCCCTGAACGCGGCCGGCGAGGTTCGTTGCCAGTCGTCTCCTGGCCACCCTCAGGTCCGATCACACCAGATAATGCAGAAAACGTTTCCGCGCTAGCCGTTATCGGAAGGGGCACTGTGCTGACGTATGCGGCAAACAGCAGATATCTAGCCGTGGGTGGCGGAAACGGAGTGTGGATCTACCAGCGCGACGATGGAAGTTTCGTTCGTTATCTCGATGGTGGGCGAACTTTCGGACTCGCATGGTCACCGGATGGACGTTTTCTCGCAGCGCGTGAACTCCAGCAGGTGGTCATCTGGGAGGTCGACACGGTTGAAATTCGGCACATTATCCCTGCCGGTCTTGGAGTGCGAGATGCCCTGGCCTGGACACCGGACGCGAGCCTCTTCGCCGCTGCCGACAGGCAGGGCCAGGTCAGCTTATACAGCATCGCGAGCGGGAATAAACTGGCTGGCTGGGCTTCGGCCGCCGAAGTACGTGACCTGGTTTTCAGTCCGGACGGCCAGCGCCTGGCGGCAGGAACAGGCGCAGAGATCACCATATATGACGTGCCCTCTGGTGATCAAATCGCACTCTTAAAAGGCCACTCCGATATAGTTTCCCATATCCGCTTCCACCCTACCGAACCGCTGCTGATCTCCTCAGGAGACGACCGGACGATCCGGCTTTGGGACCTGGAGTCGATTACCCAACCACCGGAGGTTCCTGAGGGCGAAGAAGTGATCTGGCCGGAGGTGAGCAGCGATTCGATCAGTACTGAAGCCCAGGGAGCAGCAGTCGGGTTGGCCTGGACTCCAGATGGCAGCATGTTTTTATCTGCGCATGGTCCTGATATAGTTGTCGAATGGGGTACGGCCACCCGTCAGATACAGCAAACGATTCACAGCGAAAACGGCGAAATTGTCCTGCTGGACGACGGAGAGATCACGCGTGCCCTGTCAGCGGCAGACGATCATTTTTCAGAGCAAACTGCATTGACCTGGCAATCAACGGGCAGTGTTGTGTTCCTCGGAGCTGAAAACCGGCTTGACGAAATTGTCCTGCCCACTCTCGAAAAAGGCTATACCTTTTCAGACGTTAATGAAAATGGCCCTGTCCTGGATATCGTAGCCGGCGCGCCGGTGATTGCGCTGCGGCAGGAGCGCGGACGTACGCTGTATCTCGTGCTTTACGACCCGGCCACAGAACTGTTCATCGAACGCGCGATGCCGGAAGGCCTGGCAGATGAGCAATCTGGAAATTGGATCGCAGCAATCTCCCCTGACGCCAAAACCCTGGCATGGAACAACACAAAAAACATACCGCAAACGATCGATTTCATGGATCTGGAAGCCAAAGAACACCGGACGTTCGTCGAAATTCCGGTCGAATCGGAGGAAGATAGCAGTTTATTCACCTTTCTGGCCTGGTCGCCCGACGGCACACGTCTGGCAGGCGGAGCGGAGGATGGCCGGATGTTCGTCTGGAACGCGACGAACGGCGTCCCGTCATTGGTCCTCCCGATTTTCGAACAGCGCGTGAATGCGCTCGCCTGGTCGCACGACGGAAGATTACTGGCCGTTGCCGGCTCAGACGGGAACGCGAACGGTGGCTTCCAGGTGGTCCGGCTGGTCCAGGTATCAAGCGGACGTGTGCTGTTTGAACTGGCCCTGGACTTCGCACACACAGCTGTAACGTTGGAATTTTCACCGGACAGCTTGCTGCTGGCGTCCGGAGACTCTAGCGGTGATGTACTTTTGTGGGATGTTTCTTCGGGGATACGCGTGGCTGAATTGTTCGGGCATAAACTCAGCATCACCTCGATAGCATTCTCTGATGACAGTATGGCCCTCGCAACATCGAGTCGGGATGGGACGGTGCGTGTCTGGGGGGTCAATAATACCGCTATCCCCTGATAAATAAGCGAGGCTTTCTTATCTAATGGACGCGCTTCTCCACGCCCTGGAATTAAAAACCTTCCAACCGGCTCATCTCCGCCGCAGAAGAGGCCAGAGCTGAGATACGCTGAAGCAATCCCAGTCGGTTGGACCTCAATTTCGGATCTTCATCCATCACGAGCACGGTGTCGAAAAAGCCATTGACCGCCGGAATCATCGGCAGAAAAGCCTCCAGGAAGGCTGAAACGGGTTCGGTTTCCGAAATCTCCAGGGCCGCTTCGGCCTTTTCGAGCTCCCCATACAGCAATTTCTCAGCATCTTCACCAAAATCAGCCGGTGCGACCTGATACTGTTCGATTTCACTGCGGGTAATCCGGACGCAGCGCGAAAAGGCCGGGAGAATCAGGTTCCAGTCCGGCCGCGCTACCCACTCAGACAATGCCTTGACACCGCGAACGGCTGACGCAGGATTGTGGCCCTGTGCGCTCAGCACTGCGTCAACAACGTCAAATCGCCAACCGGCATCCAGCATTGCGCTGCGCTGCCGTTCCACGATAAATTCCATCACGGCAGTGTTTACTTCCGCAGCGATATCGATCGGCTGGCGTGTCGCAACAGACCGTATGGATGCGGCCAGATCGAAATCCAGGTCCCAGTCCACGAGCGCCTGGACGAGGCCCAATGCGGCCCGGCGCAGACCGAACGGGTCTTTATTCCCCGAAGGGGCCAATCCAGCGCCGAACAGGCCTACTAGCGAGTCCAGCCGGTCTGCAAGACCGACAGTCAGAGCGGTCAGTGTTTTCGGGGCGCGGTCTCCTGCGAACCGGGGGTAATAATGTTCGGCGATCGCATCTGCAACAGCAGCGGGTTCGCCAGAGTCAAGCGCGTAGTAGCGCCCCATCACGCCCTGCAGTGACGTCATCTCCACCACCATCGAGGTCGCCAGATCAGCCTTGCAGAGCTGGGCGGCCCTGATGGCATGCGCTTCTTCTTCTGCGGACAGGCCTGTGCGCGGTGAAAGTGCGACGACGAGTTCTTCGATCCTGCGGGATTTATCCAGCATAGACCCAAGTGTTGCCTGGAAAGTGAGTGTATCGAGCCTGGGCAGGAAGTCTTCGAGTTTCTGCTTACGGTCGTTCCCGACGAAGAAAGCTGCATCAGCGAAGCGAGCGCGGAGCACATGTTCGTTCCCCTGGATCACGATTTCTTTCCCCCGGTCGTCGCCGTTTCTGACGGTGATGAAATAAGGCATCAGCCTCCCATCTGCATCAAGAACCGGGAAATAGCGCTGGTGTTTCTTCATCACGGAGACGAGCACCTCTGATGGGAGGCGCAGCGAGGTCTCCGCGAATTCGCCACGCATTGCTGTGGGGGCTTCGATAAGGTGACCGACTTCTTCAAGAAGGCCTTCATCTTCAAATGGTGTTCCTCCGACCTCAGCCGCCAGTTTTTTCACCTGCTTGAGGATCTCTTTCCGCCGTGAGGATGGATCCAGGATGATGCCCTGCTCAGCCAGGATATCTAAATATTCAGACGGGGTGGAGACGCTCACCATTTCAGGGCTGCGGAAACGAAGTGAGCGAGTGACACGACCGGCAGTGAGCCCGGCGACCTCAAACGGCACTATCGACTCACCGTGGAGGGCGAGCAACCAGCGGACCGGCCGAGAGAAAGCAAACCCTGTTTCGTTCCAGCGCATGGATTTTGCGAACTTGAGGTTGGAAATAAGATCTGACAGCGCGCCGGCAAACACATCACGTGCCGGTTGGCCTTTTTCATCCACGCGCACGATGACATAGCGCCCGCCGTCCATCTCTTCAACTACTAGATCAGAGGGGGATAGACCTTTACTGCGCGCAAAACCTTCAGCCGCTTTCGTCGGTTGACCACCTGCATCGAACGCTCGCTCGGCGGGAGGTCCGCGAAAGACCTGCTCCCGATCAGGTTGGCGCGCTGCGAGGTCTTTGATGAAGACGACGAGCCTGCGCGGCGTCGATAACACTTTAATGCCCCCGTGGCCAAGGTGCAGGCCGGCAAGAATCGCCGGAACGCGTTCTTCAAG
>JBFGQG010000331.1:0-4840 GCA_041564295.1 Anaerolineales bacterium
GAAGCAGGTAATGGTAAGTCGAGACTCCCATTCCAGTTAAAGAAAGTGGGAGCACGTATTTCGGCAGGAACCAGTCCTCGTTGAAAATGCCGACCAGCAATAATACCGGGATGGGGTACATGAGGATCCGTTGAAACCAGCAGAGTTCGCAAGGGATAAATCCGCGGATTTCACTGAAATACAGGCTACCCAGAAGTGCAGCGATCGCCGGCCCAAAAGCAAGTTGCGCTGCGTAAGTCGATAATAACTGCGCCAGTTTTCCACCCTGCTCGATAGATTGTTCTTCTTGAAGCATAAGCTCTTTTGTCATAACCCTAAACCCTATTCAGTATCTGGAATGTTGTTGTTGAAGGCTTCGATTTGTTCGGGCGTCCACCATTTTTTGACGTAATCAATTAATAACGTCGCATCAGAAGGGGAAACCAGGCCGCTCAATTCTGGCATCGTTTCGCCGCCGTCGAGGATGTGGTTCTCCAATTCAACTCTCGTCTTCGTCCACGCAATGCCGTTTTGATTCAGCGCAGGGATGTTTGCTGCTTCGTTACCATCCCCATTCACACCGTGACAACCGAAACAAAACTGGTTGTAGAGCCGTTCTCCCGGGTCGTTGCCCGATAAGACTGAACCGCCTTCACCGGATTGCACACGTCCGCCCCAGGAAAACATCCCCATGACAAACACACCCAGCACCAATAAACCGAATATTGTGCCGGTCTGGCGCTGTTTCAGCAGGCGCTTTCGCCGCATATATCGTTCTTCTTCGAAGTCCTTTTCCATCATGGCAGGTAGGATATCACAAATCATTCACTGTGGAACAGCATTTTGCGTTAACAAATGAGCGAATATGTTCTCAAAAATTTAGGGAATAATACAAAAAATAAATTCAGCCAGACGCCAGAAGCAAAAAAGGGTGCTTTCACCCCCGGTTGAAACCGGGCAAACACCCTTCAAAGGAAAATAATATTGCGGAGGTACCGGCTCAGACCTTTTGATTTCGAAGTCTCAAGCTATTGCTCACGACAAATACACTGCTGAATGCCATTGCACCGGCTGCCAGCATCGGGTTCAAAAAACCAAGTGCAGCTGCAGGGATTAGAATTACATTGTATATGAACGCCCAGAACAGATTCTGCTTGATCGTTCGCAGCGTCTTCCGGGAGAGCGAAAACGCTCGGGGCACACCCACAAGGTCACCTGACATCAACACGACAGGAGCTGTAGCCACGGCTACATCCGTTCCCGTACCGATCGCAAGGCCTACGTCCGCTTGAGCGAGCGCGGGGGCATCGTTAATGCCGTCTCCGACCATTGCAACAACCTGGCCCTTTTCCTGCAGTTTCTTTACTTCAGCCGCTTTATCAGCTGGCAGCACTTCGGCCAGGACTTCGTCCACTCCGACATCGGCAGCTATCTTTTCAGCAGTTTTCCGGTTGTCCCCTGTCAGCATGACGATGCACAGCCCCATTTTGTGGAGGCGCTCAATCGCATCGCGCGATCCGTCCTTAATCGTGTCTGCAATACCAAACAGGCCTGCGGCCTGACCTTCAATCGCGATAATTACGGGTGTTTTAGCCTCATTCTGCAGACAATCCAATGCCTCTTCCAGTGACGTAATATCGACTGATTCGCGTTCCATAAGGCGCTGATTGCCGATCAGGATGGTTTTACCGTCAACTTCTGCCTGGATGCCGTGACCAGCGATCGCGGTGAAACGCTCCGGATGGTGGATGTCCAGGCCGCGTTCCCCGGCTTCGGCAAGGATAGCTTCCCCCAGTGGGTGTTCGCTGCCTTTTTCCGCAGAAGCGGCTAACCGGATGAGGTCGTCGGCAGAATGTCGGCTCCCAGGAGCAGTGACAACATCGGTCACTGCGGGCTGGCCGCGAGTGATCGTACCGGTTTTATCCAGGACGACAGTCGTGATGCGGCCGGCCTGCTCCAGCGCTTCTCCGGATTTCAGGAGGACGCCCAATTCTGCGCCTTTCCCGGCGCCAACCATGACGGCCGTCGGAGTCGCCAGCCCCATCGCACAGGGGCAGGCAATAACGAGCACTGCGACCGAATTGATCAGGGCACGGACAAACGGGGCATCCACGTTGTTACCAGCACCAATGAAATACCAGGCAGCGAATGTTAACGCGGCAATAACGATCACCGTGGGGACAAATTTCTCAGAGACTTTGTCCGCCAGTGCCTGGATCGGGGCTTTGCTGCCCTGGGCTTCTTCAACCAGACGAACGATCTGGGCGAGCGCTGTATCTTTTCCTATTTTGGTCGCTTCAAACTTAACCATCCCCATTTTGTTAAGCGTCGCGCCGTAAACATCATCCCCGATGCGCTTCTCAACCGGAAGCGATTCACCTGTCAGCATAGACTCATCCATTGTCGAACGACCTTCGACAACGACGCCATCGACCGGGATCTTCTCCCCTGGACGCACCATCACGATATCGCCGACGAGGACTTCTGCTACTGGAACATCCAATTCTTCACCGTTACGAACGACCCTGGCTGACTTGGGTTGGAGCGCGAGGAGCTTCTTGATCGCTTCACTGGTGCGGCCTTTCGCGCGCGCTTCCAGAAATTTACCAAGCCGGATTAACGTGATAATCACCGCGGCAGTCTCAAAATAAACGTGCTGGCCTTCAAGGAAGCCAAGCATAACTGGAATAGAAAAGAAATATGCGGCGGATGAGCCCATCGCGATGAGTACATCCATGTTCGCTGCTTTATTGCGAAGGGCTTTGTAAGCTCCCGTGTAATATTGCCATCCCACGTAGAACTGTACTGGCGTCGCCAGCGCGAACATGAGCCAGTTTAACCAGGGTCCGTGGGCGATGGTCATCGGGAGCAGGCTAAAATCACGCGCCATTGAGATTGCGAAAAGCGGGATCGTGAAGACCAGTCCGATGATCAACAACCGTTTTTGCTCGGTGATCTCGCGCTCACGCGCAATCTGTTCGGCGTCTTCTGCACTGTCACCCATTTCAATCGCCTTAAAGCCGGAAGCGACGATCGTTCGCCTCAAATCGTTCTGAGACACCAGAGTCGGGATATATATCATCCGGGCTTTCTCGGTTGTAAAGTTCACATTCGCTTCGAGAACGCCCTCCAGATCTGCTAGCGCGCGCGTTAACCTTCGTGCGTCATTATCATCACTGAGCCCCTGGATCAGGATCTCCGCTTCTCCGGTGGCGACACCGTAACCTGCCCTGCTGATCCGGGAAAGGATGTCCTGCAGGTTGGCCTGTTCGTTGTCGAAGGTGACGGCAGCTCGCTCAGACGAAAGGTTGACTGCCGCAGTTTCTACGCCGTTCACTTTCTTAATGTTTCGTTCAACGGATGCAACACAGTTCGCGCACGTCATCCCCGTGATCGGCAATGTTACTTGTTTAGTCGTCATAGATTGTCTTTACCGGTGATCCGGTCAGGTTTCAGGTGCTGGCGCGACCTTTTGACAGGTCGCGCCGGTATTAAGGTTGAATTCTTCGAATGGGCCTGGTGTCCTAGTTGACCTGGATAAGATCATGCCCTTCGGGTGGGTAGTTGATTTCTTTTAGAAGATCGATAATCCTGGTTTCGGTCGCAGGTGCCTCGAAAGTCACGGTTGCAGTGCGTTCCTGCTGTGACGCTACGACTGAGACAACGCCTTCAAGATCGGCGACTTCCATCTGGATCGTGTGCACGCAGTGTCCACAGCTGATGCCGGGAATGTTGTATGTAATCGTTTTGGACATGAGTTTCTCCTCAAAATGGCCCCGCTTCTATGCGGAAAAGCCTGGATCATTAACGCTTACTGGTAGCGGCAAAGACCGTCGTGATTTCACTCAGGACCCGTTCGCGTTCGTCCGGGTTATCACCGCGGACTGCTGTGATCACGCAAGAATTGAGGTGTTCATCAAGGATCATCGTGCTGACTTTTGATAAAGCAGCCTGAACAGCCTGGATCTGACCGATGATATCGATACAGTATTTTTCCTCATCCAGCATGCGCTGAATCCCGCGGACATGGCCTTCAATACTTTTCAACCGGCGAATTGGTTCTTCGTGAATCATGTCATCTCCTGCACTCGTAAACGCTTACCCCACCCCCCATGGGGGGGGCATAGATTAGTATACAATGGATTGGCTACGAGTCAAGTAAGAAACTGATTAACACCCATCCACCGGAATTGTATTTTCCGCAAATTTGTAAGTATTTCCTTGCCGGCAGCATCAGTACGAAGACACTTTTCAAAAAAAAAACAGCCGATATGAAATCGGCTGCTTCGATCTGTTACTATGCCAGAGGTTATTGACCTATCGCACTGACAATTGCGCCCTCGAGTTCCTCACCCTGGACATACCCCACCCACTGTTTGATGATGTTGCCTTCAGCATCGAGCAAAAAGATATGGGGCTGGTAAAAATAACCAAGGGCATCCTTATAACGCTGGGTAGAGCGATCGTCGATATCGAGATAAACAAAGTTAACCTCTCCACAATACTTCGATTCGAGCCCGTGCACGACGGGCACCAATGCCTGGCAGGTCGTTCACCAGAAAGCAAAGAATTCCACCAGCTGGACACCACCGGACGCCAGCTGTACTGAAGAAGGATCTGTGGCCTCCATACTCGGTTTGTATTCACACTCACCGGAAGGGCTTTCGACGACTTCAACCACATCAGTTGGCGTTGCAGACGCCGGGGCATCGGTCGGGAGGAGCGTCGCCGTTGGCTGAAGATCTCCGGGTTCTGCAATAGTTGGCGGCACTTCATCAACATGGGTATCTTCGACCGGCTCAACCTGCTCTTGAGGTTGGTCCGGCGGCGCGAGTGTAGCTGTCGTGCCGATGCATGCAGA
>JBFGQG010000332.1:0-4833 GCA_041564295.1 Anaerolineales bacterium
ATCGCTCACCTTATAAAAGATGACGAATGATAACCGCTTTCCTGCTTTTTAAATAACCCAAATCGATGATGTGCTGATTCAAACAACGGATGAACCAGGTAGCCAGCACAGGAGAGAAAAAGTCAACCCTATTGAGCCCACCCGATGCATCCACTTATTACTAATTTGATCCTCCGATTTTGAGAGGTATTCAGCCAATCTGTGTAATAGCAACAGTATGCCTTGTCCTATATTTCCCATTCGAGAATTTTACATTCCATAATTGGATCGCGGCATATAGTCCTTTTATGATTGTTTTTGCTGATTTATGCTCGTTTTTGTTGACTTGGATTGCTCCACATGCTATTATAATTTTGATTTTGCTTTTGATTTTGATCGGGGCTGACCCAAAACGTATCTCATTTAAGAACTGATGTTACATTCCAATGATGAAAGATAACGAAAATCTCTTAAAACTCGAGCGACAAGGCTTGATCCGCAAACTGGTCACCAGTCAGGGACGCGTGACAGTGCCCGAGTTGAGGCGGATGTTTGGTGTCAGTGACGCTACCGTTCGACGGGACCTCGACGAGCTGACTGAACAGGGCTGGGTTCGCCGCACTCACGGAGGGGCAGTCAATATCGAACGCTCCGTGAAAGAGCCGCCATTGCTGCAGCGTAAAACCACTTTCCAGTCTTCGAAGGCGAAAATCGGTAAAGCCGCTGCAGACCTTATCCAGGATGGCCAAACGATTTTCCTTGGAAGCGGCACAACCGTGCTGGAAGTCGCACAGGCAATCCCCACGGATATTAAACTTACGGTCATAACGAATTCGCTGCCAGTTGTCAACCACTTTGCAGACCATGAGAATATTGATTTGATCGTCATCGGCGGCATGATCCGCCACAGCGAACATTCAATGGTAGGGTACATCGCCGAACAAGCGATACGCGAGTTCCGTGCAGACCGGGTGATCATTGGCATGCGGGCGATCGATACCAAACAGGGTCTCACCAACGATTATCTTCCCGAAACCATGACAGACCGCGCCATCTTGAAAATCGCGCCGTCAGTGATCGTGGTAGCTGACCATAGCAAGTTCGGTCGCGTCAGTTCGGTCCTGGTCGCTCCCATCACGGCAGCTCACCTCATTATCACCGACGACCAGCTGCCCGAAGAGATGACCGAAGATATACGCGCACTCGGCATTGACCTGATGATCGTTTAATAAACGGAATCGAGCGAGAAGGAAAAGAGTATTGCAACATCAAGCTACGGGGACTGGAGAACAAGTGATAAAGGCAGAAACAACGGCAACATATGACGAAATCATTACACAGCCGGGAGCCTGGTTTCAGGCCATCGAAAGCGTAAGCCACATCTCAGCGCAGCTGCAAGATCTGGCCAAGCAGAAAAAGCTGGACAGGGTTTTGCTGACCGGTTGCGGATCAACCTTCTACCTCGCTCACGCCATTGCTGCTTTGTTCGCGGAATTTTCAGGTGTCCCGGCGCTTGCCGTTCCCGGCGGTGAATTATGGCTCAACCCCCGGAACGCTTACCCGATCGAAGCGAACGCCCTGTTGGTTGCCTTCAGCCGATCTGGCACGACAAGTGAAACGGTCGCTGCCGCCAGACGTTTCCAACAGGAATCCGGAGGAACGATCATTGCAGTCACCAATGATCCCCGATCGGACCTCGCCTGTTTGGCCGATATCTGCATCGGCATCCCGAAAGGCCAGGAACGCAGCATAGCCCAGACCCGCTCGTTCGCATCGATGTATGTCGCAGGGGTCGCTCTCACATTCACCTTTACAGGCCAGGTCTCGAAGCTTGCTGAAATAAACATGCTCCCAGCCATTGCCCACAGACTTATTTCAACATCCGATCACCTTGTTCGCTCAGTCGCAGAAGACCTCAGTCTGGACCGGTTCTATTTCTTGGGAAGCGGTCCGCGGTACGGACTCGCCTGCGAGGCCAACCTGAAAATGAAAGAAATGTCGCTCACACACAGCGAGCCCTTCCATTTCCTTGAATTTCGCCATGGTCCCATGTCTATGGTCGGAGACAGCACGTGCATTATCGGGCTGCTTTCCGATCCGAATTACAAATACGAAATCGCTGTTTTGGAAGAAATGCAAGCCAGGGGCGCCAGCGTATTTACACTCGGCGAACAGGGCGCAGACATCTGCTTCAGCTCCAATTTAACGGAATCTGTCCGTAATGCTCTTTATCTGCCGCCGCTGCAATTAATGGCCTTGTATCGTTCGCTGGCCAAAGGATTGAACCCTGACCAACCGGAAAACCTTACAGCTGTGATCAAGCTGGAAATCGATTAACGATAACACGCACCTGCTGCTGGCAGGATGCGAAAACCCATCAGGAGGTCTCTCATGACCAAAGTGACTATCATCGGCGCCGGCAGCATGGTCTTCGCTACCGAACTCATGACCGATATCTTGCTGACGCCGGTTCTCGAACAGGGCACCTTTGCCCTGGTCGACATCGACGCAGAACGCCTGGAACTCGCTCACCGCATGGGCGAGCATCTGATCGAGAAAACGGAGCGAGACTGGACGGTGGAAGCCAGCACCGACCGGACAAAAGTGCTCGAGGGGAGCGATTACGTCATCAACACGATCGAAGTCGCCGGCTTGCAGAACGTTCGCCATGATTACGATATCCCCCTCAAATACGGCGTCGACCAATGTATCGGCGATACGATCGGACCGGGCGGGCTGTTCAAATCTCTTCGCACACTGCCTGCATGGCTCGATATCCTCGCGGATACCGAACTCCTCGCGCCGAATGCGCTCATCATGAACTTCACGAACCCGATGTCACTGACCGTGCTGGCCGGTCTCCAGGTGACGAACATACCGATCGTCGGTCTCTGCCATTCGATCCAGCACACGTCCCATCAGATCGCCGATTACCTGGGAATTGCTTATGAGGAAATGGACTGGCGAGCAGCAGGAATCAACCACCAGGCCTGGTTTACCCAGCTTGAAAGGGATGGGCAGGACCTCTATCCCCTTTTCATCGAAAAATCTAAAGATCCGGCGGTTTATGACCGGGACCCGGTTCGTTTCGAGATCATGCGCCACCTCGGCGCGTTCTGCACCGAAGGCAGCGGCCACGATTCGGAATATTTCCCATATTTTCGTAAGCGCCCTGATCTCGTCAAGAAATACGACCGCAGCGGTTATGTCGGGGAAAGTGGATTTTATGCCAATAATTGGCCTCAATGGCGCGCCGCTGGCGACCAGGAAATCCGGGATGTTCTCGCAGGAAAGGCCGAACATCCGCTTGAGCGTGGGGAAGAATTCGCATCCTACATCATGGAAGCCATAGCGACGAACGTCCCTACGGTCATTTACGGCAACGTCGCCAACGACGGCCTGATCGATAACCTGCCTTTGGATGGCGTAGTTGAGGTGCCCTGCCTCGTCGATCGAAAAGGCATCCAGCCGACGCACTTCGGAGCGTTGCCTGTACAGCTCGCGGCAATTAACGCCCAGCATATGGCCTTTCATGAATTGACGGTACAGGCCGTCCTCGAAGACGACCGGGCAGCAGCACTGCATGCTTTGATGATGGACCCTCTGACTGCCGCCGTTTGCTCACTGGAGGAAATCCGGCTGATGTTTGACGAGATGGTGGAAGCCCAAAGAGCGTATTTGCCGGAGTTCCTGTATCCATAACCGGGCGATCCTGGTGATCTGACTGGTTACCAGGATCTTTCTTTCATCAAAGGACTGTTGCAAGCCGATGAATGTTGAGACTGCGAAAGGCGTGTTCGCTCATCCTCACGCCACCTGGTCGAAAGCATATTATTTCCTTTATTATAGTGCGGCAGCCGCATTGATCCCTTATCTCGTCATCTATTACGACAGGATCGGGCTGTCTGAGCGGGAAATCGGGTTATTGACCGGCATCGCACCGCTCGTCACGCTGGTTTCAGCACCACTATGGGGGGGGTATGCGGATAAGTCCGGAAGGCATAAATCGGTACTCAACTTTGCGATCCTGTCTGCAGCCGTCATGGCGGCTGCTCTCTCTACGATCACCAGATTTGCGATTCTGATCCCGGTCGTCATTCTCTTTGCCATATTTTTATCTCCTGTCATTCCACTGGTGGACAACACTGTGATGTCCATGCTCGGTGACGCCAGGCGGCGGTATGGTCGCCTGCGCCTGTGGGGGGCCGTAGGCTGGGGGATCACTGCGCCATTCGTCGGCTGGTTAATCGATCGCAGCGGGATTCGCTGGTCATTCATCGCCTACGTCCTTCTCCTCGTTATTGGGGTGATCGTTGTCAACAAACTACCAATACAATCCGGTGGTGTTTCCGTCGGATTCTGGAGAGATCTGCGAACATTCTCTTCAGATCGCAGGTGGCTTACTTTCTTAGCACTCGTTTTTATGGGCGGCATCAGCCTTGCGGCTGTCTCCAGCTTTCTTTTTCTACACATGGACGACCTGGGTGCAGAAAAAACCATCATGGGACTTGCTCTCACCTCCGCAACCATTTCCGAAATTCCTATATTGATTTTCGGTGACCGCCTGCTCAACCGTTTCGGTTCCGCAGGGCTTTTGAAGATTGCCATGTTCTTCATCGGTCTGAGGCTCATCGGCTACACATTGACTTCCGTGCCGATTTTCTTTCTCTGGATCCAGCTCCTCCACGGCCTCACGTTTGCGGCCGTCTGGATCGCGGGTGTTTCCTATGCGGCAGAAATCGCTCCCGATGGTCTCGGTGCAACAGCCCAGGGTTTGTTTTCGGGCACCATTCTCGGCCTGAGCGCAGCAGTCGGTTCGATGCTGGGCGGCGTCCTCTACCAGGCTTTTGGCGC
>JBFGQG010000333.1:0-4833 GCA_041564295.1 Anaerolineales bacterium
ATCGTCCACGTGCTCCAGCCCGACTGACACCCGCAGCAGGTCTTTCGGCGTTCTGGAAGTTTTCCCTTCTACCCTGTAGCGGTGCTCTACCAGACTTTCGACAGCGCCAAGGCTCGTGGCCTGTGTGAAAAGCCGCAGACCGGCAGCGGTTCGAACTGCGGCAAACTCGCCGCCGTCTAACTGGAAAGACAGCATCGCTCCAAAGCCCTCCATCTGGCCCGCTGCGACTGCATAGTTCGGATGGTCCGGCAAGCCGGGGTAGTGGACCTGAGATACTTTCGGATGTGACTGCAGGTATCGTGCGATTTTCCCAGCGCTTTCCGCCTGGGCGCGCAAACGGACAGGCATCGTCATCAATCCACGGCGGACCAACCAGCAATCAAAGGGCGAGGGGACCGCACCAAATGTCCACTGCTGCTCCCGCATTTTTTGGGTGGTTTCGTCTTCCAAGGCGGCGACGACCACCCCACCCAGCACATCGCTGTGTCCGCCGAAATATTTCGTGCTTGAATGTACAACATAATCCGCTCCGAGCTTAAGCGGCCTCTGAAAGAGAGGCGTCGGCCAGGTGTTGTCGACGGCCACTCGCGCACCAGCAGCCCGAGCCAATCTCACCACAGAACGAATATCCGTGATGCGAAGCATTGGATTGGACGGCGTTTCGACCAGTAACAGGCGCGTATCCGTGCGGATAGCGGCCGCAACCTTTTCAATGTCGTCCATGTCCACAAAATCGACGGACAGCCCCCAACCGGCCTTTTCCTTGAGAAGATCGCGCGTCCCATGATAGACGTCTGCCGGGGCGATGACGTGGTCCCCTGGTTTCAACGTCTGCAGCACGGAAAAAATCGCTCCAACACCCGACGCGTAAGCAAAACCTGCCGAGCCGCCTTCGAGCTCAGCAACTGCCGCCTCCAGTGCCGTCCTATTCGGGTTACCGGACCTCGAATAGCTGAAGTTACTGATTAACTCGCCGTCTGGCCGGCGAGCGAACGTAGTGGACAGGTAGATTGCCGGCGCAACCGAACCGGTTGCAGGGTCAGGGTGGTGGGAAGAATGGATGGCGAGGGTCTCGATATGCATAGAATTTAGTGCCTCTCTCTTGAATCCGCGAATCAGCGAATTGCCGAGCAGTCGAGTGAGTTTTGACTTCGCGCTGACTCGCGGACTCGCTGTTTCGTCCGTGCCGTTATAATATCACCACGATGGCAAAACCAAAACGCGGTAAATCCAAAAAATACCGCAACCTTTCTCACAGGGACCGGTTCGATGAGGATCGCCTGGACGACCGGGATATCCGCGACCGCGAGCAGCTGCGCGACCGCCAGGGGCGCTGGCGCGAGCGCGTGAACGAGGACGAACCCGAATTCGAATATGACCCAGCTGAATGGGCAGCGTACCCGACCGGCACAGTGCTCAAAATGCTCAGCAGCCACCACTATGTCCGGATGGATGAGACGAAAGAAATCATCGATGCGATCGTGCGCGGTGTACTCAAACACGGTATCCGGAACACGACGACTGTGGCAGCGCCGGGCGACCGCGTCCATGTTGACACATTGGAGGACGGCAACGCCGTGATCGTGGCAGTGGTTCCCCGGAAGACATCGCTCTCGCGTCCCGACCCGACCCGACCGCACCTGGAAGACGTGATCGCGGCAAATATCGACCAGGTCGTCATCGTCTCAAGCGTGGGTGGGCCGGCTTTCTGGCCTGAATTGGTCGATCGCTATCTCGTATTTGCCGAATATTACCAGTTGGAACCGCTGATCGTCGTCAATAAGATCGAACTTAGCGATCCGGAAGAAATCGCTGAAATCCGGCAGCTCTACGAAACGGACCTTGGATATAAGGTCATTTTCACCAGTGCTGAGGAAGGCGAAGGCATTGAAGCGCTACAGTCCGCGATGGCAGGGCAATCGAACGTAATCGTCGGCCTGTCTGGGGTCGGCAAGTCCTCGCTAATCAACTGCATCCAGCCAGACCTCGAACTGCGCGTCCAGTCGGTTAACGAGGCCTACGGTGGAGAAGGCAAGCACACTACTCGCAGCACAACGCTCCACCCGCTCGACATCGGCGGTTACGTCGCGGACACGCCCGGGATCCGCGCTTTCGGTTTATGGGACCTGACTCCGGAAGAAGTGGACTATTACTTCCGCGAATTTCGCCCTTATATCCGCACCTGCCAGTTCAACGACTGCACGCACCACCATGAACCCGGCTGCAACATCCTCAAAGCCGTCGAAGAGGGGAAAATCAGTGAAAGCCGGTATAAGAGCTATACCATCCTGTTCGACGAGACTGACCCGGCCCACGAAAGACCATTTTGATACAGTAATTATGACGATCAAGACTGTTATTTTTGATGTCGGCGGAGTGCTGCTGCGAACAGAAGACCGCCGCCCTCGCACCATGCTGGCCGATGCATTCGGAATGACGTACGAGGCGCTGGAAAACCTCGTTTTCAATGGCGACCAGGGGCACGCGGCGCAGCGCGGCGAAGTGACCGCGGCAGAACAATGGGAATACGTCCGCAACCAGCTCAACATCCAAACGGCTGAATTGGACCCCGTGCGGCGGACTTTCTTCAGCGGCGATGTCCTCGACCGGGAGCTGCTCGATTTCGTGCGCAGCCTCAAACCATCGTACCAGACTGCCATCATTACAAACGCTTTCGATGATGCCCGGGCAGCGCTGACAGAGCAATTCCATCTCGATGAAGTTTTCGATCCAATCATCGTTTCGGCAGAAGAAAAGGTCATGAAGCCCGACCCTGAAATTTTCCGGATCGCACTGAAGCGCTGCAGCATTCGGGCGGAAGAGGCTGTTTTTATTGACGACTTCCCGCACAACATCCGGGGAGCCCAGGCCGTCGGGATGCACGCGGTCTGGTTCCGCAGTCGTGACCAGGCCATTGTAGAACTGCGCACCCTGCTCGATGTACAGCGGTCATGAAGAATACTGTCCATGAATTGATTACAGACCTGAAAGCCGCCGTTCTGATCGGCGACCTGGATTCCATCCATGCTGCTGTGGACCAGATTCGGGGAACAGATGACAGTGATCTCCCTCCATCCGCTCTCTTGCCGTTGGGCGAGATATTGGCGCGCCTGGAACCGGCAGATTTTCTGCAATTTCTCGACGATGACGATGCCGCCGTGCGCGGCGCCGCTGCCGCAGCAAGCGCCCTGGCCTGGATTGCGGGGAAAAAAATAGAACCTGCTGTACTGGACTACGCTGCGGATGACCCTGCGCCAGAAGTTCGGGCAGCTTTTACCCAGGCACTTGCGCGCGCGCCGGAGAAAGCGGCTGCATTCGCCGAAGCCTGGCTCACAGCCGAACCAGAGACAACACGGCAGAGTGGTATACAGCTGCTTGGCCAGCTTGTTCGACCATCCTTGCATCTGATCAAAAAGCTCGAGCCGTTCGACGGCGCAGAGGACCAGGAAACGCGCACAGTGCTTGTTGAAACGGTCAATACGCTTGGAGCCCACGGAATGGCTGGACCGGTGCTTGATTTATTGTCTGGATGGGCCGGAAGGACTGAACCGAATGTCTGGGTAATTACAAGAGCGTTATCGGCGTCCTGGTCGCTGGGCGAATCGGTCCAGGCCCTGGAGATCCTGCAAAAGCTGGCTGACAGGGTTGGGGAAATCCGACCAGTCGTACGTGCGATGGAGCGCCATCGTCCGTGACGATCGAACTTGCACCGGCCCACGAGTCTCAAAAACTGCTCCTGACGCAACTCCTCGAATTGCACCTGCACGATCTCAGCGAGATCACCGGGGATGAGGTCGGCCCGGACGGTCGATTCGGGTACAAATACATCGATCTTTACTGGTATGAGGCAGGCAGGAGACCAATCGTTATCTCCTATGAGAAAAGAGTTTGCGGATTCGTGCTTGTCCGATTGGCCGTCGATTCGCTCACCCATCCAGGACGGAAAGCCCACCATATCGCCGAGTTTTTTGTCCTCAGGAAATACCGCCGGATGGGGATCGGCACCCGGGCTGCTCTCAAGGTTTTTGCCCTTTTTCCAGGCTTCTGGGAGGTTTCCCAGGCTGCGGGCCACTCCCTGGCCGTGGATTTCTGGCGGCGCACCATCGAGGAGTTCACGGACGGTGATTTCCGTGAGACCTTTATGGACGAACCGGGCTGGCATGGTACGGTAATATCGTTTGAAAACGGCAGTTGAGAGGTGTTTCAAAGCCTGCCGCCAAAAAAACTAACCAAAATAGTGGTAGAATCTTTCCGTTCGTGCAGGAAGGAGCTAAGTGACCGGCCCGGATTTATCCTTATTCAATAGTGGAGTTTCGGTCTTTTACACAGCATTTCGCAAATGAGGATCAAACTTGCGGATTGCTGATTTATCCCAAAAGGAATCAAATGACAATAACAAGAAGTGAACAACTGGTCTCCCGGCTGCGTGACCTCCAGGTAGCCTCTCCTGATATTGAGGCCTCAGCCCTTGTTTCCGTCGACGGACTGATCATGGCGTCGGCCCTGCCTGCAGACGCTGAAGAAGATCGTGTGTCAGCGATGTCTGCCGCGATGCTGAGTCTTGGCGAACGCATTGCGCAAGAACTTGGTCGCGGGGTCCTGGATGAGGTCTATATTCGCGGTGAATTGGGATACGTTGTACTTATGGCTGTCGGAGAAGACGCGGTTTTGACCGCGCTCGCGCGCCATAAAGCAAAACTTGGTTTGATATTCCTCGAAATGCGCCGTGCTGCGGACGACCTGGCCAGGCTGGTAGGATGATCCCTCTACTACTCACGAGACCTGCCTCTCAGAGCGGTCTCGAACCTCGAAATAATGACCAACCCCAAGGGG
>JBFGQG010000334.1:0-4826 GCA_041564295.1 Anaerolineales bacterium
CGACGCACATTGTTAAACGTGGGACGTATCAGCTTTCTTATTACGACTGCGGCAAGCTTAATATTGAAACGATCAAGGTCACGAAAGCCACCGAATATCGAATCGATAACTGTTCAACGCCAAAACCACCTACGATTGATCCACGGGCGAAGGTTTTAAACCTCAAGAATCTGACGTTCACCAGTTTCACCATTTACCTCATCGGCCTCGACAACAATACAGACTATGAATTCACACTGACGGCAGGTGGAAACCTTCTATACGTACTTCCAGGTACGTATCGCTACTCCTACTACGCCTGCAGCGCGCTCCATATCGGCAATGTCAAAGTTACTCTGCGTGGCGCGGACATGAAAATTGCTTCCTGCTCTGGTTCCGGCAACGGAAATGCCCTCACAGCCAATCTAGGCACCGTCCGGGTGAAGAACAATACCTTTGGTACCTTATACATCCAGCTCAACGGGCAGTTCAACTACCTTTTCTCCATGTTCGGTACCGGAGAAACTTTTACCGCAGAGAAAGGCTATTACCTCTATACGCTATATGGTTGCGGCAGGACTTTCACAGGTGAGGTCGTCATCGGGGCGAACGAAGCGTTTATCAAAACCCCCATCTGTAAGAATGTATCGCAGTAAAGCAAGCCTTAACTCAAAAGGCCGGGTGCATAACCCGGCCTTTTGATTCAGGCTTTTTGCTGGTCAGGGCTCAATGCCCGGTTAAAAAACCCGACCAGTTTCAGGTCATAGTCGTCGCCGTATTCGAGCACCCCTGTACCGAAAGGGATGTCGTCCAATTGCCAGAGATCTTTCGGGTCTGACGCAGCGTTGTAGAATGACTTACTGAGCTGAACAAGCCGATTCGATCCTGCTGTCACGACCATCAATGGGACCGGACTGACTCGGCCGATCACTTCAGTCAGGGGCTCCGGTTGGGGTATTGCTATGAGCCAGGACTGAACTTCATATGCCAGCCACCACCAGGGGGAGAAAAATATTTGTCGAATTCCACGTCGGTTAACGACGAAATGGTCAGAGTAAACGATCGGGATGAGTCCGTCCACCCAGACGCATGCAAAAGTACCCGAGGCGGCCGCTGCCCGTATTGCAATCTGGGCTCCCATTGAGAAACCGATAACACCGATCCTGGCAGGATCGATCTCTTCCTTTTGCTTCAACAAGTCATAAGCGCCGAATAAATCCAGGTGCTCAACCCATCCGAAGGAGCTGACCGTCCCACCACTCCGCGCGTGGCCACGCAGATCAAAGAGCAGTACTCCATACCCTTTATTAACCAGCGCATGGGCATAGTTACGCATCTGGAGCCTGCTGCTTCCTAATGAATGCACGAGAATGACAGCCGCCCGATTTTTAGACGGTATGTACCAGCCGTTCAGTTCGATTCCGTCACGACTCTTGAATTCAACCTCATCAAACGGCGGCAGGCCCAGGTCTTTTGGTGATTCACGCATGATCGGAAAACGAGGTGGTGAAACGACTGTCCGGGCCCGGTTCAAGGCTGTGCCAGTATAAATCAGGATCGCAAGTGCGACGAAATAACCCGACCTGGACTGCCTGGTGAGGACCGTTATAAAATAAATGCTCGAAAAAATGATGACTAAAAGAAGGATATTAAGCAGGGCAATACGGAAGTTTCGATTCTTCATGGATTATCCTCGTACAGCATCGAAACGCCTCCCATTTAGTACGATATCAACAACCGCGTTGCTTCCAAGGCGGTAAATAACATCTTCGAAAACCGGGACATCCCAGATCTGGATGTCGGCCTGCAGTCCAGGTGCAATTGCACCACGGTCATCCAGGGCCAGCGCCTTTGCACCGCCTACCGTTGCTGCATAGAGGGCTTCTTCCGGACTAAAACCGTGCACACGGCAGGCAAACTGCATGACAAGCTGCATTGATTCTGTCCAACCTCCCGGACAGATGTCTGTCGCAAGCGCCAGCTGCATACCGGCCGAACGCATTGCTGCGGCATCGAAAGGCTGCGGGTGCCGGACGGCGAAATCAATCAACGGCATCAAAACGCCGATGACACCGGCGTCTGCCAGGCGCTGCATTGTGTCCTTCGTGGTGTAATTCAAATGATCCGCAGAAACAAGGCCCAATTCGGCTGCAAGTTCAGATCCGCCTAAGGCAGCGTACTGGTCTGCATGGATCTTGAGCAGCAATCCTGCTTCACTGGCAGCCAGCAGGATCCTGCGCGCCTGGTCCAGGTTGAAAAAGCCTTCGTCGATATATACATCACAAAATGTCGCCAGGTTCATTTCAACAACAGCCGGGATCATTTCTTCGATGATCTCGCTGACGTAATCCTGCTCCTCAACGTCCGGCGGAAAGGCGTGCGCCCCCAGGAAGGTAGAAACAATATGTGGCAGTTGATCTTTAGCTCCGGCCAGCATGCGGTTTACCTGCAGCATTTTGAGTTCGTTCTCGAGGTTCAACCCATATCCGGATTTCGATTCAACCGTCGTTGTGCCATGTGCGAGCATGCGGCGGAGCCGGTCCGCTGCGGTGATGTATAGTTCTTCAGGGCTCGCCAATCTAGTCATTGCCATCGACGCAGTGATTCCGGAGGGTATCCCGGCAGCCCGCACCTCATCAGCAGTGCGCGTCATCCGCATGGCATATTCTTTGACACGCGAACCGCCAAAAACAACATGAGTATGCGAATCGATGAACCCCGGAGCAAGGATTTTTCCTGTGCAATCCAGCACTTCAAATCCAGAAAGATTGAAATTTTCAGACAGGACAGGCAGGCTGTCAATCGCAACAATTTTGCTCCCCTCGATCAATATAGATCGGCCTGTATTGCGACCGATCAAGTCTGAGCCGACAGGCACACAGGTCAGGATTTCGGCAGGGTTCTTGAGCAGCAAACCCTGTTTTTTTAATGAAGCTCCTTGCTGAACGACACCGCTCATCACGTCAGAATGTAATCTATAGCACGCAGAAGTGCTTCCCGGTAATCCGGGTGGAATGTGCTGCCGACCCCCGGCAGCACATCGAGAAGGGACGGCACATCGAACGCGTTTAATATGTCGACCAGCCGTTTCAGCTCCGGAAGGTACGGCGAATCGTCTTCACCTGTGATGAATACGCCGCGCATACCGCTCGGTTCAGACGCTTGAAGCATATGGAACCAGCGATCCGGATTTGCGATATGCGACCCGGTGGGTGCAATCGCGATAAAACCGCGCACATCCATTCCTCCGCTCAATGGCAGCCAGGCTGCCATTTCCCCGCCCTGCTCATGTCCGGCCAGGATAACTCGCCTCGCATCGATCGGATACTTTTGTGCCAGGCCCCTTACGTGATCACTCAGCTCCTGCTGGGTCTGCCCGAGGTCCTCCCACACATAAGCACCGCTCCACAGCGCCTGCCCGGATTGGGGCACGCCAACCAGCCAGCCGGCCTCAGCCGCGGGCTGCCAGTACTTGATCGAATCAAGCTGTGTCCCCCTGTTCTTATGGAGGCCCAGCAATAAGGGATATGGCTGTTCCGAGACCGGTTTACCCTCCTGACGCAGCGCTAAAAGCGGCAGCAATTGCGCGACCTCGCGCCGTTGGAGGATCGCCATCGCCTGGACCCGTTCGTCAAATTCGATTTCTCCCTGGAGGTTCTCAAACGATGGGCTCGTGCGCAGCAGGAACTGGCTGATCCAATATCCTTCTTCGATAAGATCGTCGAGGAACTGCAGGGAAAGGTCGATGTTATTATCTCTGGCCGCCATGCCGATCTTCCAGTACGCCAGGTACACACGCTGATCTGGATAACGGTCACCCTCATCTTCGATCAGGTTGATGATCTGCAGCAGCTTATTCTCGGCGAGAAGCTCGCGAATGCGGTTTTCGAATTCAAAAAATGGTGTTATGTTCACGTTCTTATTGGTTTACTCGTCTGTTGGTCTGCCAGGTTGCTCCTGATCTGACGGTTTAATGAAGGCCTGGACTCCTGGCTATTTAGTTTTCGCGCAGCAACGCGGATTCAAGGATCTGGTCCACTTCGAAATGGTGGGCCTGCAGGTAGAAACGCAGGATTTCCTGGATGGAATCCAGTGGAAGGGGACCGATGATCTCCGTTTCAGCGACAGCGACTCCATAACTTGCGGCTTCCGATCGGATGGTCTCCAGCACGCGGTGGATGGGCGTCTTTGTGTAGTTGACCAGGTTCATCGAGACCTGGACCATGCCCTTCTCCTCGAGCGCGAAACCCATGGCTCGCACGGAATGGTAGCCGCCGGTGGCATAACGCACAGACCTGGCGATTCGTTTCGCGATGTCAAGATCGGTCGTTCGCAGGTTTGCATTAAAGGCGATCAAGGGAAACCGGGAGCCGGTTACCAGCGCGCCGGATTTAGGGTTGAACACAGCTGGGCCTTCGTCTGGCGCCCAGGCCGGGTCCTTGAGCTTTTCTTCTAGTGCTTCATATTCCCCTTTCCTTATCCCCGGGAGACTCGTACGCTCCGGCCGCGTTGCAGAATCCTCGTAGTAATAGACTGGAATGCCCTTCTCACCTACATATCGGCCAAAAGAGCGAGAGACTTCAACAGCCTCTTCAGAGGTCACTCCTCGGATCGGTATAAAAGCACAGACGTCGATTGCGCCCTGGCGCGGGTGTTCACCTTTGTGGACCACCATGTCGATCAGTTCGTAGGCCTTATCTGCCAGCGCCATGGCACCGGCGAGGACGGCATCCGGTTCACCGATAAACGATATGACTGACCGATTGTGATCAAAATCCGAGGAATAATCGGCGATCGTTACGCCCGCGACCTCTCTGACCGCAGCTACAACCGCTTCAACGACTTCA
>JBFGQG010000335.1:0-4813 GCA_041564295.1 Anaerolineales bacterium
CCCACCCGCCCCTGCGGATGCCGACTCGCCCCCTCCCCTAAAAATGGTTATAATTCCGCCATCCTTCTATTTTGGAGAAATCATATATGTCCCAAAATATTTATCGCATCAACCATGACGATGTTGTCCACGAATTGATCGATGGGGAGGCCATATTAATTAATATGAAAACGGGCAGCTACTACAGCCTGGAAAACAGCGGCGCCGTGGTATGGGATCTGCTGCAGAAAGGCCCCGTTTCATTGGAATTCATCTCGAAAGTGTTCAACAAGATGTTCACTGGCGAGCCTTCAGAGATGGAATCTGCTGCCGCAGAGCTGCTTGCGAAAATGGAATCGGAAGGTCTCGTTTTCTCCACAGCGGAGGCCGGCGAATATCCCCCATCTCCCCCGGTAAACAATCGTTCGCCTTTCCTGCCGCCCCAGCTCCAGGTCTATACCGACCTCGAAGCTCTGCTCCTGCTCGACCCGATTCACGACGTCTCGAGCGAGGGGTGGCCGGTAACGAACCCGGATGAATAATCCGGCCGTCGCACAGTATGCGTCCAGGCTGAAAAGTGCGTCCGCACATGCGCTGCGATATGCGGGCGAGCATGCTTTCCAATTAAATGTGGCTGGCCGCATCGTCCGGTTGCAGTTCGCCGGGGACGCCCTGGTCGAAGCGATCCTGCCCCCATTCGCCCACCTGCTTGCCGGCCCGTCTTCCCTGCCCGACACAACGATCACGCTCTGGGACTCGGAGTCGACCGGCGTCGCCCTGCCCGATTGGCCCTGGGACCCGCCCGATGGAGAAGCCTGGAAGCTCTCCGAAGGCGCTCACAGGGCCTTCTTTTTGCCCTACCGGGGCAGCCTGACCTGGTACAACCAGGCGAACAACCAGGCTTTTTACTGGAATGAATGCGCTCAAACCGTATTCGCGGAGGAAAGCTTCAGTCCGCTCCTGAGTTTCTGGGCCTGGTTTACGGCCGGCCAGGAGTTCCAGCTGGCCCACGCTGCTGCAGTCGGCAGCGGCAGCGGAGCTGCGCTCCTGGTCGGTTCGAGCGGGTCCGGCAAATCCACGACTTCTCTGCTGGCTCTCAATCCTCCTCTGCCCGGCGAGTCCCCGCTTGGATTTATCGCGGATGATTACTGCCTGGTCTCACTCGGTCCAAACCCGGTCGTTTTCAGCCTGTATTCAAGCGCCAAGCTGGTTAGCGCAGATAAACACCGCCACACGGCGCTTGCTCCGGCTTTCGTCCACCAGGGCTCCGATAAAGCCCTGTATTTCCTGCACCAGCATTTCGAAAGCCGAATCTGCACCCACCTGCCGATGAAAGCACTGTTCGCACCGGTCGTAACAGGCGGCGATGAAAGCTATTTCGAACCGGCCTCGCCGGCGCAAATGCTGCGGCGCCTCGCGCCAAGTACGCTGGTTCAGCTCCACGTCGGGATCGACCCTGTCCAGGCCATGCAGAACCTGGCTTCAGCTGTCCGTCGGCTGCCCTGCTACCACCTCTACCTCGGCACGGACTTTGAACGGATACCCGGGCTTATCGCGAGAAAACTCGATACACTGTAATGAAAATTTTGCATTGGACAGAAGCGCATTGGCCGCATATCGGAGGGGCAGAAATTTTTACGCGCCAGTTCGTCGCCCGGCTGCGTGATAACGGCCACGATTGTGAAGTGCTCACCAACAGGACAGGCGATCTTCCGCCCACCGAGGTCGTCGATGGCACCAGGGTCCACCGCCTGCCGTTTTCCAGGTCACTCGAATCTCGCGATTTGACGGCAATCCGGGACCTGTCCGGCCAGGCGCAGGCGATCACGCGAGATTTCGATCCGGACATACTGCACCTGCACACCTCCCAGACCGGGGCTTTCTTCTTCCTGCGCACGGTGAAAGCCGCTGGGCGCCCGTCCGTTTACACTTCCCACGATCCGGTGCCCCACGCAGGCGCTCCACCACTGCTGAAGCAAACCCTCGGAACGGTCTCGCAGGTCGTCGCTGTTTCGGATTACATGCGGCAGAAGCTTCTAGGCGTGGCGTCTATCGAGCACAAGGCGCGGACAATCCACAACGGCCTTAATTTGCCTGCAAAGGCGGCCGCGCCGCTCGAATTTACCTCGCCGCAGCTGCTCTGTGTTGGGCGGCTCACGGAGAACAAAGGCTTTGACGTCGCGCTCCGCAGCCTGCCCGCCATCCTGGCGGGATTCCCGGATGCTCGCATCGTCATCGCGGGGGACGGCCCAGAGCGTCCAGCGCTGGCACAATTGGCGCAGGACCTCGGCGTCGATGAGCACGTCTCGTTTACCGGTTGGGTCGATCCGGATGAAATCCAGGCTTTCATCAACGAATCGACGATCGTCATCGTGCCCTCGCGCTGGGAAGAGACCTTCAGCCTCGTCGCCGTCCAGGCCATGCAGCTTGCCCGGCCGGTCGTTGCCAGTGCAATTGGCGGCATTCCGGAAGTGCTGCACCACGGCGAGCACGGCCTTCTGGTTGAACCGGACCGACCGGACCTGGTTGCCGGGGCCGTTCTCCAGGTCCTGGGCGATGATGAACTGGCGGTTCGATTGGGGCAGCAGGGCCTGCAGCGCGCGCACCACGCATTTTCCTGGGACCGCTGCCAGGCCGCATACGAGTCCCTCTACCTGGAGCTGCTCGCATGAAAATACTCCACATCGTGCCGAGCTTTTATCCGAAGATCGGGGGGATTGAAACCTTTTCGCTGTCCCTCGTCCGGTCTTTGCAGGCGCGCGGTCACGAGAACCGCGTGGTCGCCTCCCACTCCGCCGCCGAACTCCCGGACTCCGGCCAGGTGGACGGCGTGCGGATCGATCGGGTCCCGTTCCTGACGGCACTGACGGACAGGGACCCGAAAGGAATTCTGCTGTCCAGGATCCGGGTCGCACAGGTCAAGCGAGAATTCCGGCCGGACATAGTCCACCTGCATATCGGCGGGCCGGTGGCTTTTCTGCATCTGCAGACGGAAGACGTGGCGCCGGCGCCGCTGGTCATTACGGCCTACGACCTGCCGGAAGAACGGCTGCCCTCCGTTGTCGCTGTCCTTGCGAAAGCCGGCCGCACCGCTGCGATTTCCCGGATTCGATTGGAGGAATGCCGGCGGGCAGCTCCGGACGCGGCCGCCCGGATGGAACTCATTTACTGCGGCCTGCCCGATCTCCCGGCTTTTGAATCGTGCGGCAAAACCGAGACGCCCTCATTCCTGGCGGCCGGGCGGCAGGTCAAAATAAAGGGCTTTTCCGTCGCGGTCGAAGCCTTTGAAGAAGTGCACAGGGCTTTTCCCCAGGCCCGCCTCGTTCTGGCCGGCGACGGACCGGAGCATGCGGCCCTGAAGAGACAGGTCCTGGCTGCCAACCTGGCCGGCGTGGTCGAGATGCCCGGGAAGATCTCGATGGAAGACCTGCTGCGCCTTTACCGGACAGCCTGGGCCACCCTCGTGCCGTCCTTGCACAGCGAATCCTTCGGTCTCGTTGCCCTTGAAGCGATGCAGGCCGGCAGCGCGGTCATAGCCAGCCGCATCGGCGGGCTGCCGGAGGTCGTTTCCGAGGGTGAGACCGGCCTGCTGGTCCCCGCCGGCGACCCGCAGGCCCTGGCGTCAAAGATGAAAATGCTCTGCGCAGATCCCGAACGGGCCTTTGCACTCGGCCGCGCCGGGCAGGCGCGCGCTGAAACCACGTTCAGTTGGTCCGCCTGCGTCGACGCCTACGAAAAAATGTATTACGAGGTTGTTTGATTTGTCACTGCCGAATTTTTTGATCATCGGTGCCGCAAAATCCGGCACCTCTGCGATGTCAGGCTTCTTAAGCCAGCACCCGGAGGCGCATATCCCTTTCAAAGAACCGAATTTTTTCAGCGGCTGGAATACGCGCGTCAGGTTCAGTTACTCCGAACTGCCCGATCCGCTTCCTGAAAACTATGTCCAATGCGGGACGCTGGACGAGTACAACGCGTTATTTTCGAACGCCGGGGATGCAAAGGCCGTCGGCGAAGCCTCCGTTTCCTATCTCGTTGATCCGCAGGCTGCTTTAAACATCCACACCTTTCTGCCTGGTATGAAGTTGATCGTCCTGCTGCGGCAGCCGGTCGAACGCGCATTTTCTCACTTCCATTACAACCGCCGCAGGGGTAGGGAACCTGAAAAAGACTTCTCACGCGTGATTGCCTTAGAAAAATACAGGCTGGCGCACGGCTGGAAACCTTTTCTATGCCCGCTGTACCTCGGCCATTATATGGCCCAGCTCTCACCCTACATTGAATTGTTCCCCCGCGAACAGTTCCGCTTCTATCTTTTCGAGGATTGGAATGACAGGCCGCACGCGGTCTGGGCAGATTTGATGGACTTTCTCGAAATCTCACCCGCTTTCACGCCGGATTTCTCCTACCGCTATGCTGAAAACCGGGTGGAATCGCCGGTATGGAACATGCTGCGGCGGATTGCTCCTTGGGTGAAAAGCGCTGTCCCTCCGGAAATGTGGCGCAGGGTCCGCGAATCCCTGCGGGTGCGGCTCAACCGCCGCAGGACGCTGGACCCGAATTTCCGGCATGAACTCACACACCTGCATTTCCGGGAAGGTATCCTGCAGCTCCAGGATTTCTTGGGAAGGGATTTATCGCATTGGCTGGTCTAGGCGTGCCGGGTAAACGCAAAGTCCTGATCACCGGCGCATCGGGCCGCATCGGGCGGGCCCTGGTTCCGGCTTTTGAAGAGGACTACGAACTGGTGCTCATTGATCGGGAAGAATTTCCGGGGGATGTCTGTGCAAAAATAATCTGCGCCGATGCAGCCGACATCAGCTTGATGCGGTCG
>JBFGQG010000336.1:0-4782 GCA_041564295.1 Anaerolineales bacterium
AGCACGTCTTCGCGCCGAAGCAAAGGCCTCGGCTGAGGGGTATCTGCGGGGTCGAGCAGCGACCATTCTGTTGTGATCATGTCAACGAGGATTTTCGGATCGGCGCCCAGGCCGTCCACTTTGCCTTCCACAAGGATAACGTTGTCCGGCTCGAGCAGTTCCTGGTATTCTGTCCAGGTGCGGGGGAAAATGACCAGTTCGATCGGCCCCTGCACGTCTTCTATCGTGGCAAACGCCATCGGTCTGCCGGCCTTGGTTGTATGGCGCCGCAATTTCGTCACCAGGCCCGCAACGCGCACGTGGCTTTCATGGGCTGCGGTGCTCAATTCACCGGATAAGTGGGATGTCACACGGCGCAGGTCCTCCATGTACGGGCTGAGCGGGTGGTCGGAAACGTAGAGGCCGATCAGATCCCGTTCCCAGTTGAGGATATCTCGGCGGTCGATGTGGTCGTCCGGCAGGTCTGGTAGATTGATTTTCGTAACGAGACCGGTCTGTTCACCAAACAGCGACATCTGTCCGGCTTCCGCTGCCCGGAAATGGCTGGCGCTGATCGAGAGAATTCGATCGAGGGATTCGAGCAGGGCAGCCCTTGAGCCCAGGCTGTCCAGCGCACCGACCTTCACGAGCGATTCGAGGGCCCGTTTACCGACGGCTCGCAGATCCAGCCGGCGGGCTAAATCGGATAAATCGGTAAAGTAACCGCCGTCTTCACGAGTTGCCATGATTACCCCGGCCGGCGCGTGCCCGACATTTTTGACGGCGCCCATTCCGAAGCGGATGCACGAGGTCCCGTCCTCCCGGTCTTCGATGGAAAAGTCCCAACCGGAAGTATTTATATCCGGCGGCAGCACCTCGATACCCATCCTGCGGCAATCGGCAACATATAGAGCAACCCGGTCGGTGTCTGATTTATAGGCGGACAACGTCGCCGTCATATACTCGATCGGGTAATGGGCTTTCAAATAGGCCGTTTGTACAGCGATCACACCATAAACAGCTGCATGCGACTTGTTGAATCCGTAGCGTGCAAATTCGAGCCAGTTATTGAAGATCTCGTCGGCGGTTTCCCGGGGCATGATGCCGCGATCAGCCGCACCGTTTACAAATTTTTCCCGGTGTTCGAGGAGTTTTTCCTGGATCTTTTTCGCGATTGCCTTACGAAGGTCGTCTGCTTCCGAATTGGTATATCCTGCAATATCTGCCGCCGCTCGCATGATCTGTTCCTGGTAGACTGCGATGCCGTAGGTGTCGGCGAAGATCGGTTCCAGGGCTTCGTGGATGTACGTGGTCGCTTCTTTCCCGTGCATCCGGTTGATGTACTGCGGGATGAAATCCATCGGTCCGGGCCGGAACAGGGCAATCATGGCGATGACGTTTTCCAGGTTCTGCGGCTTCATCTGCATAATAAAGCGTGTCATCCCTGAACCTTCCACCTGGAACATGCCCGCCGTGTCTCCGTTGCCCATCCATTCAAAGGCCTTCGGGTCGTCGACAGGGATGTTGATGAGGTTGTACGAAACGCCGTGCCGGGCTTCGATCAGTTCGCAGGCGCGCGCCATAACGGTCAGGGTTGTGAGGCCGAGGAAGTCAACCTTGAGAAGCCCCATCTTATCCACAATGTTCATCTCGAACTGCGTGACGGTCTTGATCGGCAGGTCGGCGCTTTCGCTGGTAGGGCGGTGCAGCGGGGCATATTCGATGATCGGCTTGTCGGTAATCACAACGCCGGCTGCATGCGTACCGGCGTTGCGCACGACGCCTTCCATGTGCCTGGCGGTGTCGAGCAGATCCTTGACGCGGCTGTCGCCGTTGTACAGCTTTTCGAGATCGGGCACCTGTGCAATGGCTTCTTCGATTGTGACCGGTTTGCCCGGAATGGCCGGGATCAGCTTGGCGACCCGGTCAACTTCATCCAGGGGGATGGCCATCACGCGCCCGACATCACGCACGGCAGCCCGCGCTTTGAGCGTCCCAAAAGTAATGATCTGGGCAACCTTATCCTGGCCGTATTTTTCTGCGCAGTAGGCCATCATCTCGGCGCGCCGATCATCCGGGAAATCGAGGTCAATGTCCGGCATCGAAACGCGACCGGGATTCAGGAACCGTTCAAAAATCAGGCCGTTCGAAAGTGGGTCGACCGTCGTGATTTTCAGGCAGTAGGCCACGATCGACCCGGCAGCTGAACCCCGCGCGGTGTACCATATGCCGCGCTCAGCCGCCTGGTGGCACAAATCCCATACGATCAGGAAGTAGGCGTCGAAGCCCATCTCGTGAATAATACCGAGTTCGTAATCGAGGCGGAAGCGGACCTCTTCCGACGCCGCAACTTCGCCATAGCGCTCGCGAGCGCCCTTTTCACAGAGCCTGCGAAGTTCAGATTCGGCCGTCTCGCCGTCCGGAACGGGGAAAAGGGGTAAACGGTAGCCCTTGAAACTGAGATCGAGCTCGCAGCGCTCTGCGATGGCCAGCGTATTGCTCAGGGCTCCGGGGATGTCTCCGAACAGCTCTTGCATTTCCTGCGGCGAACGCAGATGGTAAGACGGGTCGCTCATGCGCAACCGCTTCGTGTCCGTGAGCAGGCAGCCGGTCTGGATGGCAAGGAGGATGTCCTGCATCCGGAAGTCGTCTGCATCCACGTAGTGCACGTCGTTTGTAGCGACGTACCTGACGTTATAGCGCTTGTTCAGTGCGATCAGGCCGCGGTTTATTTCCGGCAGCTCGGGTATATCGTGGTGCTGGAGTTCGACGAAGAAATTTTCAGGGCCGAACGTGTCGTAATAAAAATCGAATTTCTTTCTGGCGCCCTGCAGGTCACCCTTTAACAGCGCCTGCGGCACTTCACCGGCCAAGCAACTCGTTGTGGCGATCAATCCTTCTGAATGTTCAGCCAGGAAGGCGTGGTCGATCCGCGGCTTGTAATAGAACCCGTCGATCTGGGAGGCTGAGGCGATTTTCAGGAGGTTCTTGTATCCAGTCTCATTCTGGGCAAGAAGCACGAGGTGGAAGCGGTCCTTGTCGAAATTAGGATCTCTATCAGCCATCGTCCGGGCGGCGACATATGTCTCCACCCCGATCACAGGCTTTATCCCCGCTTTCATCGCTTCGCTGTAAAAATCAATCGCGCCGAACATCGTACCGTGGTCTGTAATGCCGATGGCCGGCATCTCCATCTCAACGGCGCGTTTAATTAATTTCTTGATGTTGCTGAAACCATCAAGGAGGGAGTAGACTGTGTGAACGTGAAGGTGGGCGAATGACATGACCAGAGTACTAGAAATAAATTTGTTGTCAGAAGATTATAGCACGCAGCGGGTTCGGAGATTTTCCGAATGGCTTAAAGATTCAACGATTATTGATTATTTTAAGGTTGACATTTTTCCCTCTTTACTCTATTAACGTTTCATCAACCTCTTTAGCGCGGAGCTGATTTGGAAGAACGGCTATGCTATAATTTCGTGTTACATTCAGGCTAGGAATAGTATTTCTGCCTGAGTTTTGATTTGTGCTATCGACCGGACGTCGATGGTCGATACTGGTGACAGGCAATGGAGTTTTGCTGATATTCAGCCTGAACCCCCTGCTAAACTGGCACCGAATATCGGTTGACGACATTTGTCCCACTCATTACCGGAAGCGGAACGAATTTAAAATTCTATGTTAAATAAAATTGTTAAATTATTTGGAGGCGACCCCAGTGGGCGGAAAATCGAGCGCCGCGCAGAGTATGCGCTGGCAGTAAACGCCCTGGAAGCCGATTATGAAAAACTGACAGATGCCGAACTCGGCGCGAAGACTGTTGAGTTCCGGCGAAGGATCGCTAAAGGGGAAGCCCTGGACGATATCCTGCCGGAAGCCTACGCGGTCGTCCGGGAAGCCAGCAAGCGCACGATCGGCCTGCGCCATTACGATATCCAGATCGTTGGAGGCGTAACCATCCACAACGGAGAAATCGCCGAAATGCGCACAGGTGAAGGAAAAACACTCGTCGCCACGCTGCCGATCTATCTCAATGCGCTTGCACTCAACCCCGAATGGGTTGAGAAAGCCCAGGAAAAATGGGGCGCCGACCCCGACCGCTGGGATTTCACCCAGCGCCAACTCGATGGCGTGCCGGTCGGTCGCGGCGTGCACCTCGTCACCGTCAACGACTACCTGGCCCGGCGTGACGCACGCTGGAAAGCACCCGTGTACAAACTGCTCGGGATGGACATCGGCGTTCTGCAGATGGCTGCCCGCACCGACCACGGCCGCCTGGCCTTCCTGGTCAATTTCGAGAAAGAATCGCCCCACGAGGACCAGCACAACCTCGAAACAGTGCCCCGCAAGGAAGCATACAAAGCTGATATCACGTACGGTACGACAAACGAATACGGTTTCGACTACCTGCGTGACAACATGAAGATGTCGCTCGAAGAACGCGTCCAGCGCGGCCATTATTTCGCCATCATCGACGAGGTTGACAACGTCCTCATTGACGAAGCCCGCACCCCGCTGATCATCTCCGGTCCTTCGCACGACGATGCCGATTCTTATTACAAGATGGCCCAGGTCGTGCGCCAGCTCAACGGGGACGATTATGAGGTCGACGAAAGATCACGCTCCGTCGCCCTGACAGAAATTGGCGAAATCCACGTCGAGCAGATCCTCGGCGAGACACTGCGCGATCCTGAACGCCCTGAAGACATCACACCTGAGCAGGCTCGCCTGCTGGGTTATCTCGAGCAGGCCCTCCTGGCACAGTTCGTGTACAAGCGCAACAAGGACTACCTCGTGCAGGGC